>JAYVCN010000074.1:0-4087 GCA_043749875.1 Candidatus Eiseniibacteriota bacterium
GACGATGTTGGTGTTGACGGAATTCACCAGACAGTGGAAGCCATCGCCGCCGAGGATGAACGCCCAGCCGAAGGGGCCGGTCTCGGTCTTCACCGTGCCGTTGTCCTGCGCGCCACCCAGCATCTTGCTCGGATTCGTCGCGTCCACGGTGCCGGCGTAGAACTGTGTGATGGGCAGATTGATCGATTGCTGCCACTGACTGCCGGACTGCCACCAGAACCCGCCATCGTTGCCGAGGTAGACGCGGCTCGGATTGCTCGGATCGACCCACACGGCGTGCTGGTCCACGTGTGCGGTGCTGGTCACGTCGTCCAGCGTCACGCCGCCGTCCAGCGAGTGCAGCAAGCGCACGCCGCACACCCACACGTCGTCGGCGTCGAGCGGCGACACCACCACGCGCCCGAAGTACCAGCTGAAGCCGCCGAACGCGTTTCGCTGCACGTTGCCCAGGTCCACCTGCTGCCACGACTGGCCGCCGTCGTCGCTGCGGAACAGGCCCAGGCCGATGTAGCCGCTGATCACGCCGCTCGTGCACGAGGCGTAAATGCGCGACGGCCGGCTCGGCGCCACGGCGATGGCGATGCGGCCCATGTTCTCGCCCGGGACGGGCAGCCCGTTGCTGACCTTGGTCCAGGTGCCGCCGCCGTCGGCGCTTCGCCACACGGCGCAGTCCACGCCGAACGCGCGCCGGTACTTGAGCCGGCGCACGCGCTCCCAGGTGGTACAGAAGATGGTGTCCGGGTGCACGGGATTGATGGCGATGTCCGAGACGCCGGTGCTGTCGTTCACGAACAGCGTGCGCGTCCAGCTGGCGCCGCCATCGAGGCTCCGATAGAAGCCGCGGTTGGCGTCGGTGGTGAACGCCTTGCCCATGGCGCCCACGTACAGCTTGGTGGTGTCCTGCGGATTCACGACCACTGACGAGATGTGCGAGGTCTCGCGCAGGCCGCGGTAGGCCCAGGACGCACCGCGATCGCGCGACACGTACAGGCCGGTCCCGTCGTAGCCATCCACCGTGCCGTTGGCGTCACCGGTGCCACACCACAGCGAGTTCGAGTTGAGCGGGTTCAGCGTCAGCGCACCGACCGAGAAGATGCCGAGCTTGTCGGTGAGCGGCTGCCAGTTGGTGCCGAGGTCGTCCGAGCGCCACACGCCGCCATTGGCCGCGCCGACATATGCCGGTGCTCCACCGGTGGCGGCCACGATGGCGTTGACGCGCCCGCCGATGTTGAACGGCCCGACCGGCGTCCAGTCACTCGCGGCACTCGTCGACAGTCGCTGCGCGGCGAGCGCGCGCTCGAACTGGAGCTGCTCGACGGCGGCCGCGATGCGCTCGGTGGGGATGGTGCCGTCCGGCATGGCCCGCTGCAGGTAGAAATAGTCGGACGGGTAGTCGTGTCCGGCCGCTTCGGCGTCACGAGCCGTGGGGCGCGCGGGCGCGTGCGGCAGCGCCGCGAGGGCGGCGATGACCGGGACGAATATCAGATCTCGGAGGCGAAGGCGCATGGGTGGGTTCGGTGCCCCGGTCGGGGTGGCTCTGGTCCCCTCAATTGTAGAGTGGCGCGGCGGGGGCGTCCAGAGGCGATGTGCCGTTCGCCGGGCTGGCCTAGCGGCCCGGGGGCTTGCGTGCGGCTTTGGGAATCACCAGCTTGAGTGCTCCGTGCTTCTCGGAAATGCGCACGACCTTGATGTCGATAAGTCCCGCGGCCCGCGCGGCCGTGCGCACGGTGTCCTCGGACAGGTCCTTCCGCCCGTGTGGGTACACGGCCCAGATGCCGCCGTCGGGAGCGATGGCCGGTACGAGTTCGGCCAACTTCTCGACGTCGTTCGCGTGCACGAGCAGGTAGAACACCAGGTCGCAGCCCGGCACCGCCCGCACGCCCGGCTTCACCCCGAGCGCGTTCATGATCTCGGTGCGGAACGAGGTCTCGAAGCGCCCCACGATCGCCGCTTTGAGCCCCGGCTTCACGCCCAACTTCTCGATGACGGTCCTGGGATCGGTGATCGCCTTGGCCCACTTCTCCGCCTGCTCGCCCAGCGTCAGCGTGAGCTTGCCCCCCGGCCACACCAGCGTGAGCGCGCTGCCCTTGGCCGTGACCGCCGTGATCGAACTCAGCGGCACCTTGACGCGGAAGTCGCCGCGGAAGATCAGCTCATCCGTCTCGAGCAACGCCTTGCCCTCGCCTGACTGGGCACCGAGCCGTCCGTGACAACTTGCTTCGCGTCCCAAGTCCGTCCTCCTATCGCAAGCGTCAGGCTCGCAGCGCCAGGGCCAGCGGCTGCGAGAACTTCGCGGGCGTGACGCGCCCCAGCTTCACACGCTCGACGCCGACGTGCGTCGCGAGCGACTGCAGTGCGGCCGCCAGACCGGTGAATGCGCTGTCGCGATCGACGTCGCCCCAGTGCGCACGCGGTGGCGCTTCGCCCGCTGCGAACCATGGCTCGAAGTGCGCATGGCGAGCTTCGAGCACACCCGCCTCGCGGTGCGTCTTCAAGTCGACCCGCCCGATGAGCTGGCCGTCGTGCAGCAATGGCAGGCTGTAGTAGCCATGCTCGCGCTTGTGGCCGGGGACGTAGATCTCGATGCGGTAGAAATAACCCCACAGGCGGTGGACGCGTTCGCGGTGCCAGAGGAAGGAGTCGAACGGGGAGAGCAGCGTCGTGCCTTGCGAGGGGGCACGTTTCCGGTGCGCGCGTTCGAGCACGGGCACATCCTCGGCGCGGGCGTACCACGGCCGCTTGTCGCCCTCGACGCCCACTTCCTGGACGAGCCCCTCGCTCACGAGCGCCTTGAGCGTCGCTCGCTGTGCCGGAGCCTTCCACCCCGGCCAGGTCCAGTACTTGGCGAGGTCATCGCCGCTCGCGGCACCCATCGCGGACAGCGAGCGGAGCAGTCGTTCGCGCATGGCCTGTTCCAGTGGCAGTGCATGCGTGTCGGCGAGCGCGGGCAGCACGAGCGACATGCTGGCGAAGCGCTTGTGGAAGTTGACGCGCGAGTGGATGCCGATGCGCCCGGCCTTCCACAGGTAGTCGAGTGCATGCGTCGCGGGTTTCCAGCTCCACCAGCCGGCGCCCTTGCCCATGTGCTTGGGGCGCTCGAAGTCGGCGTTACCGAGCGGCCCGCGTTCGGCGACGGCCTGCTCGACGGCCGCGATGATCGCATGGTGCTTCTTCCGCCAGCCCCTGTGGCGCGCGTCGAAGCGGGCAGGACAGTCGTCCATGATCGCTTTGTGCAGCGGCAGGTCGCGCGTGGCCACGAAGCAGGCGACATGCGACAGGTACTCGAACAGCACGCGCTTCTGGTAAGTGAGCCGCTCGAGCCGCTTGCGGTCGTATTCGCCGAACCGGCTCCACAGCGTCAGGTGGTGCGCGCGGTCGAGCACGTTCACGGAGTCGATCTGCAGGCCGCAGGCATTCGAAACGAACTCGGGGAGCGTGCGCTCGGTGAGCCGGCGGCCGCGCGGGCGGTCGAGCCACTGGCGCCGCAGGAACTCCGCCGCCACGGCGCGGCGCGAGAGCTTCGGCGGCGTCACGCGCGCGGACGCTGTGGCGCGGGGAAGGCCTCGCCCAGCAGCTCCACCAAGTGCACGAAGCGAGGCGACATCTGCCGCGCCGTGGCGCCGCGGCGCATGTGGAGCAGGCAACCTGGGTTCGACGCCACGACCACCTCGGGCGCGACGCTCGCCACGGCGTCGAGCTTACCGACGAGCTGCGTATCCGCCATGTCCGGGTGCGTGAGGTTGTAGACGCCCGCGCTGCCGCAGCACCAGTCGGCGTTGGGCAATGTCACAAACTCCACGCCGGGCAGGGAACGTATCAGTCGTCGCGGCGCCTCGCGCACGCGCTGCGCGTGTGCCAGGTGGCAGGCGTCGTGATAAGTCACGCGCAGCGGCCGCGACGCATCGTGCGCGGAGTGGAGCGGGGCAGGGGGCAGCGGCAGGTTGAAGTGTGCCAGGACCTCGGCCACGTCGCGCGTGCGCTTTGAGAGCTCCTCGGCTGCCCCGCCGTCAGAAGTATCGTGCAGCAGGTGCCCGGTCTCTCGCAGCGCGGCGCCGCAGCCCGCCGAGTTGGAGACCACGAACTCGTA
>JAYVCN010000075.1:0-8143 GCA_043749875.1 Candidatus Eiseniibacteriota bacterium
GCCTCGGCTTCGCCGAACAAGGTTGGTCCCGCCTCGACGAACTCGCCGAGTCAGCCCTAGCGCACCTCGAAGGCTGCCCCTGCGGCACAGGCTGCCCCGCCTGCGTAGGCTCCACAGTCCTGCGCGTCGCGCAACAACAGGATTGGGACGGAATCAAGAACACGAAAGAGATCCCAACGAAAGATGCCGCGCGATTCCTGCTCAAGTGGTGGCTCTCGAGGTAGTCGCTCACATCGAGTGAACGAGCAGGGCTGGGTGGGGCGCGAACGAAGGGAGCCAAGCGCAAGCCAGCACGCGGATGCCGAGCGGGGGTGGTGGGGGAACGCGAATGAGGGGAGTCGAGCGTAGGCCGTAGCCATGGAATGGCGGAGGCCGTTAAGCGCGCGTCAGGGAGGGCCAGCCATGGATGGCTGGACCGAGCGTTCCCCTCATTCGCGTTCCCCCGCCACCCCCGCGACGACAATCCTCGGCCCCCAGCGCTATCATCAGTGATTCACGCTCCAGTGCATTTCCCAGGAGACAGCCAACGCAATGACGCACGAGCCCGAATGGCCGGTAGCCTTCTTCGACGAGGACTACCTGCGCATCTATCGCCCGCAATTCCTCCCCGAACGCACCGAGGCCGAGACGCGCTTCATCGCCGCTTCGCTGCGAGCGCCCCAGGGCGGCGAAGTCCTCGATCTCGCGTGCGGTTTCGGCCGGCACGCCATCGGCATGGCGCAACTCGGCTACGAAGTCACCGGCGTGGACTTCAACCCCCGCTACCTCGACATCGCCGCAACCGACGCCGCCGCGGCCGGCGTAGTCGTGACCTGGCGCAGTGGCGACATGCGCACACTCGATCACGATCGCGCGTTCGACGGCGTCTACTCGTACTTCACCTCGTTCGGCTACTTCGACGATGACGACAACGAGCGCGTGCTGGCAGGCGTCGCGCGCGCACTCCGCCCCGGCGGCCGAGTGCTGCTCGAGATGATGAATCGCGACTGGCTCCTGACCCACCCGCAGCAGCGCACGTGGACGCAACGCGACGACGGCGCGTTGCTCATGGAGGAGACCGCGCTCGAGCTGGTGCCCTCGCGCGTCGTGTCGCGCCAGCTCTTGATCGACCCCAAGGGCGGCACGCAGGTCACGAAGCAGTTCTTCCTGCGTACCTACACCTGTGCCGAGCTGACGGCGCTGCTCCGCCGTCACGGCCTCGACGTGAGCGAGGTGACGGGGGGCGCAAGCGGCGAGCCCTACGGCACCGATAGCCGCAGGCTGGCGATCGTGGCGGAGCGGCGCGCATGACCGAGCCCGGCGGCGGCGCGCCTGGCTGCAGTGGTGCCCTGCGCGAGCGGCTGGGCGAGCTGGTGCGCAGTCGTCGTGCGGGCCAGTTGCCGGCTGCGGGTTCGCTGACGACGGAAGCAACCGCCAGCGCGGGCGCCACCAGTGAAGCCACCGAAACCCAGCCCAAGCCCGACCCCAAACCTGCGCGCAAACGCCGCGTCGGCGCACACGATCCCTCCGCCACCAGCGTCGAGGCGTTCCTGCCCGGCGGCGAGTGGCGGCACGAGCGCCACGGCAGCGTGTACGTGCACGAGCGACTGCGCAGCGACGTTGAACGCCGCCGCATCAGCTGGGGGCGACTGCCCGAGCCGCCGACCGGTGAGTTGGAGCTGTCGTCGCTGCGTCACCTCGGGCTCGCTCGCGCGCTGTTCCTGGACCTCGAGACCTGCGGGCTGTCGTCGAACCCCGTCTTCCTCGCCGGCACCATGTTCTGGAACGGGGAGGACTTCGTGCTGCGGCAGTACTTCGCGCGCCACTACGGCGAAGAGGCCGGACTGCTCGCGGCGGTGGCCGAACAGGCGCGCGGGTTCGAAGCGCTGATCACGTTCAACGGCAAGTCGTACGACGCGCCGTTTCTGGCCGCGCGCGCCCTTACGCACGGTGTGCCGCTCACGCTGCCGCGGCACCACCTCGACCTACTGCACCACGCCCGCCGTCGCTGGCGGAAGGAACTGCCCGACTGCCGGCTCACCACGCTCGAGCTGCGCGTCTGCCGCCGCCGCCGCGTCGGTGACGTGCCGGGCGACGAGATCCCGGGCCTCTACCACGACTACGTCCGCAACGGCGACCCGTGGCGGCTGGTGCCGGTGTTCCACCACAACCTGCTGGACGTCACCACCATGGCCGATGTGCTGCACGCCCTGTGCAAGCCGATGCGGGGCGAGCGCACGGAGTAGTCCGGCGTTCCGTGTTGCGACACACGCGGGAGCTTGCTGAGCGCCTCGCCGACCGCACCCGGCGCGGTCCGGACCGCCTCGGGGCAGCCGCTGGTGACAGCTCTCGGAGCGCTCCCGGTGAATCTGGGATCGAATGCGTGGCGATCACTTTCGGTCGTTGACTCTGCCACGAGGCGGGCGGGATACTTTGCGCGCAGTCCGTCCCCTGTGGGTCGTCCGCAAAGTGGGCTCTCCAGTGATCGTTCGCAGAATCCGTGCGCTTGTTCCCCGTACTGGCGTCGCTCGTGTGTCTCGCAGCTTGAGTCGCCTCGGCAGGTGTGCCTGCTGGGGCGTTCGTGTTTCGGGCGCCCCCGAAGTCTCAGTGCAGCATTCCGATCCGTACCGGGAGGTCCACCGACGCCATGGCGAGCTCTTCTGAGGACAAAAGCATCACCTGCGTGGATTGCGGCGAGGAGTTCCTGTTCACCGCTGGAGAGCAGGCGTTCTACCGCGAGCGCGGGCTGACCAACGAGCCCACGCGTTGCAAGAGTTGTCGCGAGAAGCGCAAGACCGGCGGTCGAGGTGGGCATCCGGGCGGCGCGGGCGGCGGTGGCGGCGGCGGGGGCTATGGCCGCCCCGAGAAGCAGATGTACCCGGCGACCTGCTCGCAGTGTGGGCGTGACACCGAAGTGCCATTCCAGCCCACGTCGGGCCGTCCCGTGCTGTGTCGCGATTGCTTCAACGCCGCGAAGGGCACGGGTGGTGGCGGCGGTGCTGGCGGTGGCCATGGTGGCGGCCATGGCGGTGGCCACAGCGGCGGCCATGGCGGCGGCCACAGCGGTGGCGGCGCTCGTGGTGCCGGTGGTGGCGGGGGTGCCGGCGGCGCACGTCCAGCGCGCGCATCCGCTCCGACCATCCCACTCGGACCTTCCGAGGGACGCGTGGGCGGATCGGTCAAGTGGTTCAACGATGCCAAGGGCTTCGGTTTCATCGCATCGGACACTGGCGAAGACGTGTTCGTGCACTTCTCCGCCATCAGTTCGGACGGATTCCGTTCGCTCGCTGAGGGCGACCGGGTCGAGTTCGACCTCGTCTCGGGACCCAAGGGCAAGCAGGCGGCGAACGTCTCGAAGGCGTAAGGGGCCTCAAGTCAGACCAGGTGCGACGAGGCGGGTCCGGACCACTCCGGGCCCGCCCAGCCTTTTTCCGGAAATGTTGACCGGGGTCAAGCCTGAAATCCCGAAAGCCGATATGATGATAGGGTTTCCATGCCCTGCGCACCCCCCGCGCGCCTCTCCCCGCACCCTGGGCCCACCTCCACGCATGATCGAAACGATCCGCACGTTCACGGCGCTCAGTGAGGAGTTCGTCGAACTCTTCATGAAGCACCACCCGGTGGCCGCGACGGAAGCGGGCATACACGACTACGACCACCTGATGCCGGACGACTCGCCCGACGGACTCAAGCGCCGCGCGGCGTGGTTGCTCGACCTGGACCAGCGGCTGGTGGCGTCGGTGCCGTGGGAGGAGCTGCCGCTCGAGCCGCGCGTGGACTTCGCGCTGCTGCGCTCGCGCATCGCGGCGCTGCGCGCTGACTTGGAAGAGATCAGGGTGCCGCAGAAGAACCCGGGCCTCTACCTGGATCGCGCGTTCAACGGCGTGCATCTGCTGCTCGCGCGCTCGTTCGCGCCGCTCGATGAGCGCAAGGAAGCGGCGGTGGCGCGGCTCATGGCGATCCCCGAGTACCTCGAGTCCGTGAAACCGAACCTGCAGCAGGTGCCACCCGTGCTGCTGGCCTCGAGCATGGACATGGCGGCGCACGGGCCGACGTTCGTGGACGAGGTGGTGCGCACGCTGCTGCGGCAGTTCCCGGGCGAGGCGGAACGACTGGAGCACGCGGGCAACCGAGCGCGTTCGGGATTCCTGCGCTTCCACGACTGGATGGAGCGCGATCTCAAGCCCCGCTCAGGCGGCACGTTTGCGATCGGCGAACGCTGGATGAACTACAAGCTCGAGCGCGAGCACATGGTGCCGTACACCTGTTCCGAGCTCGAGCGTGTCGGCCGCGAGCACGTGGCGCACGCGCACGTGCTGCTCGAGGACGAGGCGCACCGCCACGACCCCAGGCGCCATTGGCGCGAGCTGATCGCCGAGGGCCGGCGCCGCGCGCCGGAGCCGCACTGGCTGCGTGAGGCGTACGTGGCCGAGATGGACCGCGCCAAGCGGTTCGTGGTCGAGCGTCGCATCGCGCCACTGCCCCTGGGCGAGCGGCTCGAGATCCTCGACACGCCGGTGTTCGAGCGCGGCATGCTGCCGTATGCCGCATACCAGGCGCCGGCGCCGTTCGACGCCGACCCGGCGGGGGTGTTCTACGTGACCCCGATCGATATCCGCCGCACCAAGGAGCAGCAGGCTGCCCAGTTGGGCGCCCACTGCACGCCGGCGCTGCCCATCATCGCGCTGCATGAGGGCTACCCCGGGCACCATCTGCAGCTGTCGCACGCCAACAAGGCCGCCACGCGGCTGCGCCGGATCGTGCACAGCGACGTATTCGCCGAGGGCTGGGCGCTGTACTGTGAAGAGCTGATGTGGGAACAGGGCTACTTCACGGCGGATCCGCTCACGCGGTTGTTCCAATTGCGCGACCTGCTGTTTCGCGCCTGCCGCGTGGTGCTCGACGCGGCGCTCCACTCGAGCCACATGTCGCCGGAGCAGGCCGTGCAGTACCTGGTCGACGAAGTCATGCTGGACCCCTCGCTCGCCACGAGTGAGGTGCGGCGCTACTGCATGACGCCCACGCAACCCATGAGCTACCTGATCGGGAAACTCCAGATCCTCGAGCTGCGCTCCGAAGCGCAGCAGCGTCTTGGCCACCGCTTCCACCTGCACGACTTCCATGCGGCCCTGCTTGCCAGCGGGACCATCCCGCCGGCGCTGGTGCGCGAGGAACTGTGGCCCCGGCTGGGGCTGGCGTGAGGGCGCGCGGCGGCTGTTTCACGGCGCTCGCGCTGCGCAGGGTGACACCGCTCGCGCTGCACATCGTCACACCGCTCGCGATGCTCGCTCTCGTTGCCGTCGCTGTGCTGGTCGCAGCGCCCGCGCATGCCGTCACTCCATCCGACAAGTACTCGGCCATGCCGGCGTCCACCGGGCTGTCGTGGTCGGCCGTGTCGTTCAAGTCCATGCGCGACGGCGCCGACTTGACCGGGTGGTGGTTCGACGGACGTCCCGATACGGCGGTGCTGGTGCTGTTCGACCGCGGCAAGGGCAACATGGGCGACCTGGTGCCGGTGGCGAGCGAGTTCGTGGCGCGCGGCTTCAGTGTCATGACGTTCGACTACCGCGATTTCGGCCCCGCCGGCCCCGGCCCGGTGGACACGCTCGTGCAGCTGGCATTCGCCTCGCGCTGGGTCAACGACGCCGAAGGTGCGCTGCGTTTCGCGCGCACCCGGGCGGGGCATCGGCCGGTGTTCGCATGGACGCAGGACATCGGGGGTGCGGTGGCGATTGCGGCCGCCTCGCGCGACCGGAACAACGTGGATGCGATCGCGTGCGAGGGGATGTTCCGCACGTTGCCCGAACTGCTACGCGCGAGCGGGCTGGCACAGGTGACGGGGGTGCCCGAGCGGCACCGCTTCCTCGTCGAGACGGCGGACGAGCCGGCGACCACGGTGGGCAGTCTCATGGTGCCGCTGCACGTGACGCTGGCGGGCAAGGACGAGGTGTGGCCAATGATGGTGACGCAGGAGGTGACGCGTCGCACGCTGTCGCGCGTCGACCGCTGGCTGCTGCCCGACGCGAAGTACGACGGCATCGAGAAGACTCCGGGCTACTTCGACCGGCTGAGCGCGTGGTTCACCCACATCGCCACCATGATCAAGGCGGCGCAACCGCCGGAGCCGCCGCCCGCTGCCAGCAAGTAGCGCGAGCCGCAGCTGAACGAGGGGGCGACGCCGCGTGGCGCCGCCCCCTCGTGTGCGTGATGCGCGTCAGTTCGGGCGCGCGTACAGGAGGTTCAGTCTCTCCGTGAGCCCATCGATCGCCGCGGGATAGCGCGCCGGCGCGGCGGGCCGCGCGCGCGAAGCGCTGGCCGAGGCGAACTCCGCAGGGTTCACGCGCGGGATGCGCGAACCGAAGCGGGTATTGACCGCGTCGATCAGCTGGTTCGCCATCAGCGCATAGCCCAGGTCGTTCGGGTGGATCCCATCGAGGCTGAACAGGCCTCCGGTGACGTACGCGGACGTATAGAGGTTGCCGCCGATCCGGATCCCGTTTGTGGAGATGCCCCCGAGCAAGCCCGCGAGGTCCACCCGAGTCACGAAAGGTCGTACCGCGACCGTGTCGATCACCGTGTTCATCCTGGCGATCTGAGTGCGTGTGGCGGCGACCTCGGCGGCATTCAGTACGAGTGAATCGGCCAGCGCCTGACCGTTGCTACCGGCCGCCGGATTCACGTAGTTGAACCCACCGGCGGGGATGCCGAAGCCCTGGGCGATGAACGCTGCCGCCTTCAGCGTCACCAGGTCGCCGACCTGGAGCGGCCCATTCGGACCCACGAGCGGCACAGGCTGGCCCGTGGTCGTGCTCACGGTGAACGCGGGGAACGTGGTGAAGAACGGGATGCTGGTCACGTCGGGCACATTGAAGACGGCGACGCGTGTGCCAGGCAGCGCGGCGTGGATCGAGTTGAGCGAGATCGTCATCAACTGGGCGTAGCCCGCGCCCGTGAAACTGCTCGGGGCAGCCCCTGAGGTGGCGGGCCCCAGCACCTCGTTGGCCCCGTACTCGAGCGAGATGATCGAGGGTGCCAGCGACAGCGCCTGGACGAGAATACTGCCGCGGCGACGCTGTATGAGGTTGAAGAAATTGAAGTCTGCTCGGTTCACGGGCGCGACGGTGTCGTGGTAGTGGGTCGTGTCCACCAGGTCCAGCAGGATCGCGCCCGGGATGCCAAGGTTGTGGTAGGCGAAGTTCTGCGCCAGGTTCGTTGGCGACCCGGTGGTGCGGCCCGCGGCATTGATGATGAGCGGCGAATACGACTTGATCTCGAGCAATGCTGGGAAACCATCGAAGTTCACCGTCGATTGCGTGAACGTGCCCTTGCCGTCGAGCTGCACCGTCTTGCCGATCTGGGTCGCGAACAGCGACGGGAACGAGTGCACCTGGTGCCGGTCCACGAGCCCGGCGGATTCGTAGCCGGACGACAGGCTGGTGCCCACGGCGACATAGGTGCTCAGGTCGACGCCGTTTGCAGCCAGCTTCGGGCCGTCGATGCTGTCGATCTTCGAGCACGGACCCGCGCAGCCGGCAAACGCCACGGCGAGAGCGAGTACGCCCCCCAGCTTGAGCCGCATGGAAGTGGTCATGGCAGAACCCCCTCTCACCAGTGGTACGCCAGGGTCGCCCCGAGCGCGTTGACATAGGTCTTGTACGTCCCGTTGAATCCGTCGCGCTCACGACCCTCAGTCGAGCGGTTCTTGACGAACAGGAACAGGTTGTAGGCATCGAACGCCCATCTTCCGCGCACCGTGCCCAGGCCCAGCGTCGCGCCGTTGCGATCGGCGTCGGGCAGCAGCGGGGTCACCGATTCGGTCGGCGCCGCCGCCTGATCGAAGTAGTAGCCGAAGCGGTACGTCCAGTACTCCAGCCGGTGCTCGGCGCCGATGCGCACCTGGAGCTGGTCGCGGTAGTTCTCGATCAGATCCTGGTTGAGCGCGGGGTCCTTCGGGAACGTGAGTGGCAGCTTCTGGAACGCCGACCACTGCGTCCACACGCCGTCCACCTCGAACGTCCACGCCGGCTCCGGGTCCAGCGCCAGTCCCCACGTGAGCGAGCCGGGGAACACCAGTTCGGTCTTCACCGGCTGGTTCGCGGGCATGGCCGCGGCCACCGCCGCGTCGAGCGCCGCATCGCCGGTGGGGATCTGCGTGAACTTGGCG
>JAYVCN010000076.1:0-6577 GCA_043749875.1 Candidatus Eiseniibacteriota bacterium
CAGGAGTCGCAGCAGCGCCGGTTCGACATCATCGGAAGCGCTCGCCTCGCTCGCGCTCGCAGTCTCGAGCACCCGTACTTCGGCGCCAACCGGCAACGCCTCCGCGGGCAGGTGCGAGGCGAGCCGCTCGCGCATGGCCTTGGTGTGCGCCGGGGTCGTGCCGCAGCAGCCGCCGATCAGCTTCACGCCAAGCGCCACGGCACGTGCGGCGAAGTCGGCGAAGTAGTCGGGGCTCGAGAGATACACGTAGCGGCCCTCGACGAACTGCGGCAGGCCGGCGTTGGGCATCGCCGAGACCGGAGTGGCTTCTGCAGCCGCCACGAATTGCTCGATCAGCTCGAGCGTCGCCTGCGGCCCGACGCCGCAGTTCACGCCCACGACGTTCGCGCCCGCCTGCTTCAACGCGCGCACCACGAGTGCCGGCGTGTGGCCGTAGCGTGTCTTGCCGTCCTCGCCGAACGTCATCTGCGCCACGATCGGCACCTCGGCGGTGACGCTGCGCACGGCGCGGATGGCGGCGAGGATCTCGGTCAGATCCTGAAAAGTCTCGAGGATGAACACGTCGAGCCCGCCCTCGAGCAGGCCCTCGGCTTGGACTCTGAACGTGGCCTCGGCGTGCACCGGGCTGATGGGCCCGAACGGCGCAAGCGCCTTTCCGAGCGGGCCCATGGAGCCCGCGACGAACGCAGGCGTGCCGGCGATCTCGCGCGCATTGCGCGCCACCTTCACCCCTTGGCGTGCGAGTGAATGCGCCTTCTCATCCAGACCGTGAGCCGACAGCCGTACCGCATTGCAACCGAAGGTGTTGGTCTCGATCAGTTCGGCGCCCGCGGCGAGATACTCGCGGTGAATGCCCTCGACCAGCGAGGCATGCGTCGCGTTCAGCTCGTCGAAACAGCGCTCGAACGGGATGCCCTTTTGGAACAGGAGCGTCCCCATGGCGCCATCGGCGAGCAGCGGGCCGAGCGCGAGCCGGTCAAGGAAGGGAGAGGGCATTGGAGGGCGGACAGTACGCGGGGGCGCGCAGCCGTTCAACTGAGGTGCACATGGGTCAATAGAAGGCAATCGGGCGTAACACCGGTCAGCACGCGAGGCCGCGTTGGGAGCGGTGTGGGAAGCGTCGGGAAGCGGGCGCGTGATGCTTCCGACAAGCATGATGTCCTGCATGCGACGAGCCGCTGCACGTCTGCTACATTGCCGCACCGTGAAAGCACTTATCTCCCTCGCACTGATCCTGCTCGTGCCCGGCCTCGCCGCGGCCGCAAGCCCCACGGTGCCGACGCTGCCTCCCGACGCGCTGCATGCAGGCCAGCGGGCCGTGGTCCGGACGGTGTTCGCGGGCGACTCGATCGAGACGTTCGAGGCCGAGATCGTCGGCGTGCTGCCCGGCGGCCGCGCCGAGGGCGACCTGATCCTCGCGCGCGCGTTGGGCCCTCGGCTCGCCGCCACCGGCGTCGCGCAGGGCATGAGCGGCTCGCCGGTCTATGTGGACGGCAGGTTGATCGGCGCGCTGTCGTCGGGCTGGGCGTTCTCCAAGGAGCCCATCTTCGGAATAACTCCCATCGCCGAGATGCTGAGCGTGCTGGACCAGCCCGAGAACTCGGCCGGCGACGCCACGCCGGGACCGGTCGGCGTGGATCCCGTGTCGGGTGCGCGCGCGCGCTACCGCGAGCTGTCCTGGGGCGACGACGATACACTCGCGAGCACTCCACCCGAACCGCGCGCCACGTCGCGCGCCTGGCTGCCGCTGCCGCTCGCGGTGAGTGGCGCGAACCCGGGCGCCATGGCGAGCATCCGCGCGATGTTCGAGCCCGAAGGCTTCGCCGTCGTGCCAGGTGGCCGCGATCGCACGCCCGCGCGCGCGAATACGAATTCGAACGCGCACGTACTCGAGCCCGGCAGCGCGGTCGCCGTCGACGTGTTGCGCGGCGACTTGAACTTCTCGGCCATCGGCACGGTGACCTACCGCGATGGCGATCGCGTGCTGATCTTCGGCCATCCGTTCTTCCGGAGCGGCGAGGTGCGCTTGCCGCTGTCCACCGCTCGCATCACCACCATCCTCGGCAACTTGAACACGTCATTCAAGCTGGGCGTGGCGGGCACGCCCGTGGGGACCGCGACGCAGGATCGGCGCGCCGCCGTCGGCGGGCGGCTCGGCACGCCGCCGCAGCTCATGCCGATCCGCGTCAGCGTGCGCGGCACGAGCCCGCGCGTGCAGCAATTCGCGTTCGAGAGCATCGACGATCGCAGCCTCCTGCCGCAGCTCCTGAGCGCCGCCGTGCTCAACAGCCTGCTCGAATCCGGTGGCAGCGGCGCCATGCAGACCATCCGCTGGTCGCTCACCGTCTGGCAGGGCGGGCGGAGCCTGCACCTTGCCGACGTCGCGGCGGGTGAGGGACCGGTCAATGACGTGGCCGCCACCGTGGGCGCGCCGGTGCGATTCCTCACCAGCAATCCGTTCCGTCGCTTCCGCGCCGACAGCATCGTGGTCGTGCTCGACACCGAGCCCGGCCGGGAGCAGTCGACGCTGCGCTCGGCCACGCTTGCGACCAGCAGTGTGCGCCCCGGCGGCATCGCGCACATCTCCGCGCAGATCGAACGCTGGCGCGGGTCGCGCTCGACGGTCGCGCTCGAAGTGCCGGTTCCCGAAGAACTTCCCGATGGGCGCTACGTGATCAACCTTGGCGGCGGCCTCGAGTTCGACCGCTTCGTCGCCATGCGCCTGCCCGCGAGGTTCCGTGCGGTGTCGCTGGAGGACGCGTGGCAGCGCCTCGGCGCCTCGCGCCGATCGGATGCTCTCTATGCGGGCGTGTGGGCGCGCGCACCCGAGGTCTCCGCCGATGGCGACGACCTGCCCGAGCTGCCGACCTCGGCACTGGCGCTGCTGGCCTCGCCGCTCCAGGCGGGGGATCGCGTGCGCCGGGGCGACTGGGCGCTGGTCGAGGAATCGCACAAGTCCACCACGGGCGTGCTGCGCGGCGAGCTGCTGCTGGAGCTGGTCGTGGATCATCTGGCGCCTTGAAGCAGAGATCCCGCCCGGCGCCGCGCGCCGAGGCACGGAGGAGCACCATGACGGGGTTGGGTGGATTCGCAGTCAAGCGCCGGCTAGCGGCGGCGATCGTGGTGCTCGCGATGGCAGGTGTCGCTCCGCGTGTGCGCGCCGCAGACACCCAGTGGTGGACGAGCAACTCGCCCGCCGACTACGCCAAGGCCGAGGCGCACGGAGTCCAGGTCGACGCCGCGGGCGTGCTGCGCGCGGGGCTGCGCACGGAGTCGTTCCCCACCGATTCGCTCGGGCTCGCTTGGTGCGCCGTGTTGTTGCGCGACGGTTCGTTGGCCGTGGGCGGCGATCGCGGCCGCGTGTTGCGCTGGAGTGAGCGGGGCGGCTGGAAGGTGTGGGCACGCCTCGGGAGCGGGCAGGTGCTGTCGCTGGCCGCGGACGGCGATGGCGCCGTGGCGGGCACAGGACCGCGCGGGCTCGTGTACCGGATCGGCGCGGGCGGCGACACGACGCGCATCGCCAGCACGGGCGAGCGTTACGTGTGGGGCCTCGCCAGTGCCGGCAAGGGGAGCTGGTACGCGGCCACTGGTACGCACGGGAAGCTGCTGCGCATCGCCGGTGGCAAGTCGAGCGTGCTGCTGGACACCGAGGAGAGCAATTTCGTGTCGCTGGTGCCGGATGGCAATGGCGGAGTGTTCGCCGGCGGCGACTCGCGCGGCCGCGTCTACCAGGTGCACGCGGACGGCACGTCGCGCACCTTGTTCGACGCGCCCGAGGACGAGATCCGCGCGCTGGCGCTCGGGCCGGACGGCGTCGTGTGGGCCGCGGGACTGTCCGTGTCGGCGGCGATCGAAGACGTCGCTGCGGCTGAGGATGGTCCGCAGCCGGCCAAGAGCGCCGTGGCCGGCGGCCGCGCCGTTCTCTACCGCATCACGCCAGAGGGCGACGGCACGGCGTGGTGGGTGGCTTCACAGCCGCTCGTGTTCGCGCTCGCGTTCGCGAACGGAGTCCTGCACGCGGGCACGGGGAATCGCGCCGGCGTCTACGCGATCGAGCGCGCCAATGGTGCGTCGCTGGAGCTGGCGCCATCGCAGGGCCAGATCACGGCGCTCGTGCCGGGCGCTGCCGGCGTGCTCTACGCGGTCAGCTCGAATCCCGTCGCGGTGTGGCGGCTGGGACCCGCAGCGGGCGAGGGCGGCGAGTTGCTGTCGAGCGTCCAGGACGCGCGCCGCTTCGCGCGCTTCGGACGCGTGCGCGCGGTGGGTTCGGGCAGCTACAGCTTCAGCACGCGCACCGGCAACAGCGATGCGACGGACACGACGTGGAGCCGCTGGCAGGCGGTCGGCAGCGAGGGCGCCATCGCGTCGCCGCCTGGGCGATTCCTCCAATGGAAGGTGCGCATGGGTTCCGCGGCTGCGCGGGTGGACGAGGTGAGCGTGTCGTATCGCGAGACCAACCACGCGCCGCGCGTCGAGGACCTGACCGTGGCGCCACAGGGGCAGGGTTTCCGCGACGGTGATCTGTCGACGCGCACCGAGTCGATCACGCAGACGCTCGTGGGCGGGCAGAAGGTGGAGTACTCGGCCACCATCGGCGGGAGCAGGGCGCTGCACGAGATGCCGCTGTGGGCGCGCGGCATGCGCACCCTGTCGTGGCGCGGCGTGGACCCCAACGGCGATGCATTGCGCTACAGGGTGGCGGTGCGCAATGACCCCGGCGGCGACTGGATCGAGATCGGCAAGGACCTCGAGGTGTCGGTGCTCACCTGGAACACCAACACGCTCGCCGACGGCCGATACCGGGTGAAGGTCACGGCGAGCGACGTCGAGGGTAACGCCGTGGGCGAGGCGCTCACCGCCGAGACCGTGAGTGAGCCGTTCAGCATCGACAACACGCCGCCGCAAGTCACGGCTCTCGAGGCCAAGGTCGAGGCCGTGGGCGTGGTGGTCTCGGGTGCCGCAGCCGACGGCGAGGGTTGGCTCCAGCGACTGGACCTGTCGACCGACGACGGCGCGTGGCACTCTCTGGCGCCAGACGGCGGCGTGTCGGACGCACCGCGCTTGCTGTTTCACGTCACGCTCAAGGAACTCGCGCCGGGCCCGCACCTGGTCTCGGTGCGCGCGGTGGATGCAGCCGGGAACGCCGCCACGCGCGCGGTCCGCGTGACGGTGCCCGGCGGCAAGGTCCAAACGCCGTCGCGCTGACGAGCCAGCGGTGACCTCCTCGCCCGCCTCACGCGCCACCGTCGTGGCGCTCGAGCCCGTGGCACTGGCGCTGCTGCTGGTATTCGTCGCCACGCTGCTCGGGCGCCTGCCCGACTGGCGCGTCGATCTCGGACGCTTCCAGGCGCTCATGTTGGTGGCCTTCGCGGGCTATGCACTGGTGCTGCTGCGCCGCGCGCGGTGGCGAACGCTGCCGCGCGCCGGCGTATTCGTGGTGCTGGTGGCGCTGGCGATGCGCGCCGCCGTGTTCCCGGCCGCGCCCGCGCTGTCGGACGACGTCTATCGCTACGCATGGGAGGGCCGCGTGCTCTCCGGCGGCGGGAACCCGTACGCGCACGCGCCCGCTGACCCGGCGCTCGCTCGCTTTCGCGACTCCGAGGTGCACCCGCACGTCAACCATCCCGAGCTACGCGCCATCTATCCGCCGCTGGCCGAGGCGGGGTTCGCGCTGGTATCGCGCCTGTGGTTCTCGTTGATCGCGTTCAAACTGTGGGTGCTGTTGCATGACCTGGCGCTGTGCGCAACGCTGGCGTGGTGGTGTGCTCGCCGGGGTGGCTCGGCGTGGGACGCGGTCGCCTACGCGTGGAACCCGCTCGTGGTGGCGGAGTACGCCGGCAGTGCGCATCACGACCCGACCGGCATCATCTGGCTGGTGGCGGCGCTGGCCTGGGCGGAACGCCGGCCCCTCGCTTCTGCACTCGCCGCGATCGCGGCTGTGCAGGTGAAGCTGGTGGCGCTGCCGGCACTGCCGTTCGTGGCGCGCACGTGGCCGGTGCGCGTGCGCTGGGGGGCAGGTCTCGCGTTGGGTGCAGCCCTCGTCGGCTACCTGCTGCTCGCGCGCGGGCCCGGCTCCGGGCTCGCGGCGTTCGCGAATCATTGGCGGCACAACGAGTCGTTGTTCGGGTTCCTGGCGAGCGCGTGCGGGGACCGAAACGCCCGCTTCGTGGCCGCGGCATTGGCGGCCTGCGTCATGGCGGTGGCGCTCGCGAAGCGCATGGACGCCGTGGCCGGAACCCGGCTTGTCCTCAAGTCCGGCCTGCTGCTCGGTCCAGTGCTCCAGCCCTGGTACCTGGGCTGGGTGCTGGCGTTCGAGCCGCTCGGGCTCTCGCCGGCGTGGCTGCTGCTGTCGTGCACGGTGTTGCTGAGTTACGGTTCGTTCGGCACGCCGGCGCAGGGCGGTGCGTACCATCCGAACCTCGTGTGGCGCGCCGTCGAGTATGGCTTGCCGCTGCTGCTCGCGGCGGCGACTTGGCTCATGAAGAGAGGGACACGGGGGTCGAGTGTACGAACGCTGCCTTGAAGCCGTGCGGCGCGAGACGAACGGCGAACGCGCGCTCGCCGACGTGCGCGCCAT
>JAYVCN010000077.1:0-10997 GCA_043749875.1 Candidatus Eiseniibacteriota bacterium
CAGGTTCTCGATGCTCTTCTCGGCGAAACCGTCGAGTTGCACGAAGTGCATGGGCGTCAGGTGGTAGATATCGGCCAGGTCCTTCACCAGCTGCTTCGCGAGCAGCTGCTTCACGGTCCTGTCGCCGAGTCCGGCGATGTCCATGGCGCCGCGCATGGTGAAGTGCGTGATGTGGCGTTCGAGCTGGGCCGGGCAAGCGAGTCCGTTCGTGCACCGGTGCGCCGCGCCCTCGCGCACGACGTCCGAGCCGCACACCGGGCACTTGCCGGGCAGCTCGAAGCGCTTGGTCCCGGGCGGGCGCTGCTCGACCAGCACCTCGACCACCTCGGGAATCACGTCGCCGGCACGGCGGACGCGCACGGTGTCGCCGATGCGCACGTCCTTTCGGTCGAGCTCATCCTGATTGTGCAGCGTCGCGCGGCTGACCGTGACGCCGGACACGTCCACGGGTTTCAGCTGCGCGACCGGTGTGAGCTTTCCCGTGCGCCCGACCTGCACGACGATATCGAGGATCTGCGTGATCTCTTCTCGCGGCGGGAACTTGTAGGCCACTGCCCAGCGTGGCGAACGCGAGCGCATGCCGAGCCGCGTCTGCGCCGTGCGGTCGTCGACCTTGATCACCACGCCGTCCACCTCGTAGGGCAACTGGTCGCGGCGGTCGCGCAGCTTCGCATGAAACGTCAGCGCCTCGGAGAGTCCCTTGCACAGTTTCACATCGGTCTCGACATGGAAACCCCACGCGCGCAGGCACGCGAGCATGTCGTGTTGGGTGGGGAAGGGGTGCGGCCCTCGCGCGGGTGCCTCATAGGCCATGATCTCGTAGGCGAAGAAATCCAGCTTGCGGCTGGCGGTGATGCTCACGTCGAGCTGGCGCACGGTGCCGGCCGCGGCGCTGCGCGCGGCGGCGAACGGCTCCTCGTCCGCCGCGATAAGCCGGCGGTTGAGTTCGGCGAACGACCCCAGCGGGATCAGCACCTCGCCGCGGATCGCGACCGTGCCCTGCGGCGGCGGGCCCTGCTCGCGCAGTTTGAGCGGGATGGCTCGAATCGTCCGCAGGTTCTCGGTGACGTCCTCACCCACCTCGCCGTCGCCGCGCGTGGATCCGCGCGTCAGCACGCCGTCCTCGTACACCAGCTCGATCGACAGCCCGTCGAACTTGGGCTCGGCCATGTAGGCGACTTCCTCTGCGAACAGTCCCTCGTCGAGCCCGAGGCCCTTCTTCACGCGCTCGTCGAACTCGGCCACCTCCGTCTCCGCCATGAGCGAGTCGAGCGACAGCAGCGCACGCACGTGCTTCACCTTCTTGAAGCCTTCGCGCAGCCCCCCGCTCACGCGCAGCGTGGGGGAGTCGGATGTGCGCAGGTCGGGGTGTTCTGCTTCCAGGTCGGCGAGTTCGCGCATGAGCTTGTCGTAGGCCGCGTCCGAGATGGCGGGCTTGTCGAGCACGTAGTAGCGGTGGTCGTGCTCGCGGATCTCGTCGGCCAGTTTGGCGATGCGCTGCTTCGCCTCGGCCTTGGTCACGACTTCACCCCGGCGCGCTCGAGCACGCGCGCATGGTGTGCGGAGGTCAACGGCATCACCGACAGGCGCGAGATGCGCACCAGTTCGGTGGTTTTCAGAACCGCGTCGCTTCGGAAATCGGCTAAAGGGACGCCCTTCGCGAACGCGCGCACCGGCTTCAGGTCCACGACCACGCGCTTCGCATCGCCGAGCTTGGGGTCGGGATACGGCCCGCGAGTCACCTCGGCCAGACCCACTGCGGCCTTGTCCTTGCCGCTGTGGTACACGATCACCGTGTCGCCCTTCTTCACCGCGCGCAGGTGGATCAGCGCGGTGTTGTTGGCCACGCCCTCCCACACCATGCGCTTGTCGCGCGCGAGGTCGGCGTAGGAGTATTCGGAGGGTTCGGTCTTGAACAGCCAGTGGGCCATGGGGCGACGAAGTTAGCCCTGCCGGGCCACGTCGACAAGGATGCGCATGTGAGCCTGATGACGCTGCGCCTGGGGTCACTCGGCGCGCTCCTGCCGCTGCTCGTGGCCTATGCCGACGCGCCGTGGCGGACGTTCGGGCAGCGCTACGTGGCGCACCGCTGGCCCGAGTACCTGGTGCTGTTCTCGATCGAGTTGAACCTGCTGCTGTTGTGGGCGCTCGCCAGGCTGTTCGTGGGCCGTGATGCGCCGGTGGCTCCGGCGTCGCTGAGCACTGCGTTCGCGGTCGCGGGCGTACTGCTCGCGTGGGCGGCAGCGGCATTCGCGGTGTGGGCCAAGCTCACGCTCGGCCGCTGGTTCTCGGCCAGCTTCGCGGTGAAGCAGGACCACGAGCTGGTCACGCGCGGGCCGTCTGCGATCGTCCGCCATCCCATGTACACGGCGTTCGTGGCGCTCGGCCTGGGACTCGCGATTGCATGGGACAGCTGGGTGGGCGTTGGCTTCGCGCTGCTCTTCGTGGTGCCGTTCTGGATGCACACGGCGATCGAGGAGCAGATGCTCGAGGCGCACTTCGGTGACGCGTGGCGCGAGTACTGCACGCGCGTGCTGAGGATCGTGCCGGGGTGGAAGGTGAGGTGAGGGAGTGCCCGGGCCCTGCCGATTCTCTTTCGAACGGCAAGGCTGCCCGCGGTTGAATGGCGCCGGGAGCGCGCGAGAGATAACTGTCACGCATGTGCCCAGTCTGAAGTGTGGACCATGTGCCCGGTCTGGACCCACGAATTCGCTTGACACGATTCCGGGCTCGAGCTATCGAAATCCGCGGCCCGTTCGCGAACGGCGCGTCAGAGTGCGCAGCGTAGGCGCTGACGAGCTAGCGCAGCCCATCTCGAGAAGTTCTCGTCGCGGCCCGCGCGGTGCGCCCAGCGCGCATGCACGGAAGCCGAAAACACGCATGATACGAATTGATCTGCCCCCGCGACTGACCCTGGCCGCGGAGAATACCGATGAAGTCCTACTCGCGTTCGCAACTCACCGATGACCGCCTGCTTTCCACCTTTGACGCCCGACTCTCACTCGATCTCGACAACACCGCCGACCTCCTGGCCGACCTCTCCGAAGTGGACGCTCGCAAGCTCTACGTGCCGGCGGCGTACGGCTCGATGTTCGATTTCTGCGTGCACGCGAAGCACATGTCCGAGGACGTGGCGCTCAAGCGCATCCGTGTAGCGCGCACGGCGCGGGAGTTCCCGGCCATCTTCCCGATGCTGGCCGACGGACGGCTGAGCCTGAGTGCCGTGCTGATGCTGGCAACGCACCTGACGCCTCTCACGGCAGACGGGCTCCTCTCGGCGGCCGCGAACAAGACCAACGCGCAGATCGAGCTGCTGCTGGCCGAGCGCTGCCCGAAACCGGACGTGGCGACCAGCGTGCGGGAGATCGCTCCAGCCGCTGAAGTGACCGCGGAGTCGGATGCGCCCTCGCTTCAACAGGCCCTACGGCCTGTTGTCCCATCAGATGCGCCCAATGTGCCGGTGCGGATGGAACCACTTTCAAGACGCAGGAAGCCTGTTCCGCTCTCGGTGGGCAAGTACGCGGTGCAGTTCACGATGGACGAGGAGATGTACGGGGACCTGCTCGCCGTGCAGGCGCTGCTCGGTCACGTGCTGCCCTCGGCAGACGTCGCGGAGGTGTTCCGGCGCGTGTTACAGGACCAGCGCAAAGCGCTCGAGAAGCGGAAGTTCGCGAACTGCGATCGGCCGCGACCGCAAAAGGGCGCAGCAATGGGCCGGCACATCCCTGCGGCGGTCAAGCGCGCCGTCCGCGAGCGCGACGGTGACCAGTGCACGTTCGTGAGCGACAAGGGCAGACGCTGCGAGTCGCGCACGCGCCTGGAGCTGGATCATGTCGAGCCGGTCGCACGTGGCGGGGACTCGACGGTCGGTAACCTGCGTATTCGTTGCCGCGTGCACAATCAATATGAGGCCGAGTGCACGTTCAGCGCCGAGTTCATGCGCGGGAAGCGGGAGCAGGCTCGGGAGGAGGCGGCACGGGCGAAGGCGGACGCTCAGGCCAAGGCGCAAGCCGAGACGAAGGCGAACGCCGAAGCGAAAGCTCGAGCAGCGGCGGAAGCCGCGAGCCAGGCGGAGGTCATCCCGTGGCTCCGTGCGCTCGGTTGCAACACTGAGACGGCCAAGCGAGCGGCAGAGCGATGCGCAGGCATGGTCGGCGCTGCGCTCGAGAGGCGTGTGTTCGTCGCTTGTCAGGGCCTCGGGCCGCGTGGCATGCGTCGGGCCTTGCCCGTGGCGAGCGGCCCGGCATGACGGCTCCGGGCGGCGCTTGCCGGTCCCGCTGGGCCGGCCACACAGCTCCCGGAAAGGCCGAGTATTGGCTGTACGACGGCATGGGATGCGAATACACTCGATTCTCCGCTCTGGACCGGGCGCAACGAGGTCATGTGTTGAATCCTCGCACACAGCTTTCCCTGTTTGCGCTCTTCCTGATCGCCTCCACCGCGCACGGCGAGAGTCGGCCGGTCCACTGGACCGAGTCCGCGCCCCCAGCTCGCGTCGGCGCGTGCGCCGTGTACGACTCCGTGTCGGACCGTGTGCTCCTGCTGGGTGGCGCGTTCGGGACCGACTCGCCGCAGCGGTCCCGGTTGCCTGCGTGGGAGTGTGGCGCCGGCGGAACGGGGCTGTGGCGGCGCAGTGCATTGCCGTCATTCGCGGGTGCGAGTCCCACGAGCTCGGCACTCGACCCAGTCCGTCGACAGTTCTGGCAGTTCGACGGCGAGCTCCCGTACGGATTCGCGGCGCGCCTGGACGTTTCGTCGACGGCCCACTGGGACCTGGTTCCCATCACGTTCGGTCCTGGGTTCTACAGCTGGGAGGCGATGGCGTTCGATGTCTCGCACGATCGCATACTGGGTCTGACCCATTCGACTTCCCGGGGCGGGCAGGACTCGCTCGCGCTGTTCTCGGCTCCGATCGCGGATACGCTGCGATTCGCACGTGTTGCGATCACCGGCGCCCAGCCGCTCGGACTTATTTCACTCACGGTGGCGTGGGATCAGGCGCGCTCGGAGTTCGTCGTCCTCAGCGCGTGGACACACACCGGCGCCATGACGGGAATCCGCATACTCGACACCAGCGAAGATCCACACTGGGAGACGCTGACACCGGCGCCGGACCCCATCGCGGGCTCACCGACGGATCTATACACGGCACTCGCAGCCGCTGACCCCACTTCGAGTGACCTCTACATGGTCGAGCACGCTTTGCACCCAATTGGATTCGTCATCGAGAGGCAGCTTTGGAAGCTCGAGCGGGAACCCTTGCTCCGCTGGGCGCGGCTGGCGCCGCCGCCGCTGACCGCCATTCGCGGTGCTCTCGCGGTGGATGCGCGGCGTCGAACTTTGGCGCTTTTCGGGGGTTCGGACGCGCGCGGTACACCACTCGGCAGGACGCAGTTGTTCGACATTGCGACCGACAGCTGGACAGTGTCCGAACCGCTGGTCGTGCCCGAAGCCCGCGCCAGCTATGCGATCGCGTATGACCACCCTCGTGATCGGGTGCTCATGTTCGGAGGCATGAGCACGCAATCGGGCTCGCTGCTCGACGATCTCTGGGCCCGCACCTCGGTGGATGGCGTATGGCACCGAATCGAAGTCACCGGAGCGTCACCCCCCGGCCGAATCGACGCCACGCTGGTCGAGGACCCGCGGCGCGACCGGCTGCTGCTGATCGGCGGCTGGCAGGGAGCTCCGGCGCCCATCGAGCTCTGGGTTTTGTCTCACGTGGATTCGCCGGAATGGGCCAGGCTCCTAGCGACCGGTGATGCACCGGACCGGGTCGATGGCGCGATCCTCGATGTCGCGCGCGACCGCCTCGTGATCCATGGCGCGATTTCGCAGCCGTTCCAGGTCGCGGAGTGGGAACTCACACTGGGCGCGACACCTCACTGGCGACGGCTTCCCGTCGTCAGCACGTCTCCGCCGCCCCAACTGAATGCATTCGCGTTGGATGCTGCGCGTGGAATGGCCCTGGTGTTCGGCGGTGTCCAGATCGGCGTCGACCAGACCATCTCGTTCGACACGGTCTGGGGCTTCCCCCTCGATGCCGACTCCGTGCGCTGGGTACGCCTGTCCGAACCGAACTTGCGCATCGACGGCGAGTTCTCTCCGTACGTCAACCAGGGGGCCATTGCCATCGACCCCGTTCGCGACCGACTCGTTTCTTTCGGCGGCATCGGCTCGACGAGCCTGCTCGAACAGCGGCCGAGCGAGATCGCGCTGGCCCTGCCCCTGGACGGATCCCAGGCGTGGCTGGACCTGGACCCCGTCGATGGGGGACCCGCTCCGACAGCACACAAGCCGATTGTCTACGACCCGATTCGCGACGCGTTCATCCTGTTCGGGGCCGGGTACCATCCTTCGAACACTTCAACTTTCGAGCTGGACGGTGGGTACGAGGGCTGGCCCCGGGTGTCTTTCCGCGTCGCGGGGGCCATGCACTCGGCCGTCCGACTGGAGTGGAGAGGCCCCGACGGACCGGTCGAGGTTCCGGTGATGCGTCGCACCGCTGGGGGTGCGTGGGCACGTGTCGGCATGGCCGTGCGGGGCAGTGACGGCGTGTTTCGGTTCACCGACACCGAGGTCGCAACTGGAGTCTCCCCGCACTATCGGCTCGCGTGGCCGGTGGCGGGTGGGGACATCCCCGTCGGCGAACTGATCCTCACCGTCGGGACACCGGCTACCGCAGCGGTACATGTGCGTGGCGATCCCGCACACGCATCGGTCGTCTTGGATCTCGATCTGCCCGCTCCGGGTCCAGTGCGCGTGCAACTCGTGGACATCGCGGGGCGTGTCGTGACGGATCAGCGCCTCGAGAGCACGTCTGCGGGGCGGCTGCCGTTCGAGATCGTGCCGGCCTCATCCGTGCGGCCCGGGCTCTACTTCGTGCGCGTCACGAGCCCCGCCGGCATCGCCACGGCTAGGGTCACGCTCTTGAAGTAGCTCTCACGGCCACGCCATCGCCGCGACCGTGACCACGCTGCCGTCGGGCTCGGGGCTCTCGGCGTAGGCCAGCGGCCGGCCCGGGCCGGGCTCGGCGCAGCGCAGCATGCAGTAGACGGGCGCGAAGCCGCAGATGCGCGTCGCGTCGTCGCCTCCGGCGATGGCCTCGAACCAGCGGTCGGCATCGCCGGTGGCCGCGGCGGAGATGGCCTGCTCGTCGGTGGCGCGCACCTCGGCCGCGGCCTCGGAGTCGAGGCGCGGGTCGCCGAAACGCGGACCGACGTGCGAGAAGTCCACGCTCGCCACGTACAGCGTCGGCCCGCCGAATTGCGCCTCGGCCTCGCGCACCGCGGCGATGAGCGTCTCGATCACCGGTTCCTCGCGCGGCTGCCTGTGGTCGTCCAGCAACCGATGGAACGCACCGCACAGGATGGGCACGATC
Source organism: Candidatus Eiseniibacteriota bacterium (assembly GCA_043749875.1). Classification (GTDB taxonomy): domain Bacteria; phylum Eisenbacteria; class RBG-16-71-46; order RBG-16-71-46; family RBG-16-71-46; genus JAIOPA01. Next base: position 7,382 of record JAYVCN010000077.1, read on the forward strand.
GTGAAGCGGCGGTGCTTGAGGCGCCGCTGCAGGTAGACGACCTGGAACTCGATCGAGTGCTCGTCGCGGTGCACGAGTTCGCTCCGCCACGCGGCCTCGCCCAGCCGCTCGGCGACCAGGTCCACGAACTCGTTGTCGCAGGGAGCCTGGCCGAGCGGTGTCTCGAACTTCTTCCGCGTCAGCGCGACGAAGTCCTCGCCCAGGTTGTGCCCGGTGCCGAACACCACCACGCGCAGCGGCGGCTGCACCTCGGCGCCGAGCTCGAGATAGGCGCGCGCGATGACGTGACCCTCCCGTCGCGGGTCGAGGTGCGGCGCCAGCAGTGCGCGCGGCAGCGCGCTGGGCGCGGCCGCGGGCTGGCCCGCGTCGGCCATGAGCTTCGCCGCGTGCGCGAACTGCTCGTCGACATACTTCTCCAGCGCCTCGTGCTCGGCCGGGTAGCACACGCCGTCGAGCGTGGCAGGGCGCACCTCGAGCGGGTGCCACTCGGCCTGCGCCCGCGCGAGCGCGGCCTCGAACCGCGGTGACTGGAGCAGCAGCATGTCGTCCAGCTTGCCGATGAACTCGCGCACCATGTTGCCCACGCGCAGGTCCTTGCTCTCCTGCATCACCAGCGCCTGGATATCGGTGAGCGAGGTGGTGCCGTCCAGCATTTGGAGAATGGCGATGGTTTCGAAGCCGAGCACCGGCTGGCCCGGGGTCACGCGCAGCGGATCGGTGATCACCAGCAACTCGCGCTCGCCGTCGCGCACGGGCGAGATCTGGATGGGCCGCAGGCGCGGGTATTCGGGCAGGTCGTCGTGCGCTTCCACCGTGCTGCCCGGCGGCAGGATGATGCGCGGCCGCGGCTTGGGTTCGGGTTCGGCGCCGGGGACGATGATGCGGGACGGCTTCGCCGGCGGCTCGTTCGGGTCGAACACCATCGGAACTCCTCAGCTGGGGCGCATCGGGGCGGGCAACGCGTGTCGCATGCGGGCAGGACACGCGCAGGATAGCGGTGCGTGCGGGCCCGCTCAAATACCGTGTCAGCGCAGTCCCGGCGTGCATTCTGGGCGGACTTGCATCAAGATGCGCCCCCGATGACCACCACGGCGATGGGTAAACTGCTCGAGTCGTACCTCACCGAGCTCGAGGGCGAGAAGGGCTTCTGGCGCGGGAACCGCGAAGAGGTCCCTGTGTTCGTGTTCAGCGACGACGAGCACGACCGCATGCGGCTCATGGCGCCTATTGGCGTCGTCGAGGAGTTGGACGCCGACCTGCTGCACGTGTTGCTCCAGGCCAACTACGACCGCGCGCTCGACGCCCGTTACGCCATGCGCAACAAGGAGCTGTGGGCTGTGGTCGTGCACCCGCTCGCGACGCTCGCCACCGACGACCTGCCGAGCATGTTCGAGCAGTTGGTGAAGCTGGTGAAGAACACCGGCACGACGTTCGCGTCGACCGAGCTGGTGTTCCGCTCGTTCCCGGACGACGTCGTGCTCGAGCCCGAGGACGATGACGAGGATGACGACAAGGATGCGGAGGACCGTCACGACCGCGACGACGATGACGATGACGACGACGACGGGGAAGAGGACGACAAGGACGAGCGCGGCTCCGATGCCGGCGGCCCCAGAGGTCGATGAACCCGGCCATCGGTAGCATCGCGGCCATCTCGATCGACGTTCGCGTGGACCGCGACACGGTCCTGCCCGGCCGCGTCTGGTGCGCCGAACGGCCGCGCGCGCTGATCGCCATCGTGCACGGGCTGGGCGAGCACAGCGGGCGCTATTCGGCACTGGCCTCCGAGCTGGTGCGTGCGCGCTTCACCTGCGTGGCGCTCGACCTGCCCGGCCATGGCGAGACCGCCGGCCCGCGCGGCGACATCCCGTCATGGACCAAGCTGCGCGACCAGATCGTGCCGGCCATGTTCACGGCGTCGCGTGGCCTCCCGGACCAGCCGCCCGAGCTGCCGTGTGTGCTGCTCGGACACAGCATGGGTGGCGTCCTCGCGCTTGAGTACGCGCTCGCGAATCCCAAGCCCTTGCTCGCGCTGGTGCTGTCGGCGCCGGCCCTGCGCACGCCCATGCCGCCGTGGTGGAAGCTGGCGCTTGCCAACGTGGCGCGCGTCGCGGCGCCCGCGAGCGGGTTTCCCAACGCGCTCGAGACTGACGGACTGGCGCGCGATCCCGAAGTGGTCCGCGCCTACCGCACCGATCCGCTGGTGCACGACCGCATCAGCCCGCGCACGTACTTCGCGTTCAACGAGGCCGCGCAGCGCTGCCGCCGCGACATCCGCAGCTTGCAGGTTCCGACCCTCATGCTGCAAGGCATGGCCGACCGTCTCGTCGACCCGAAGGGCGCGCTCGAGGCCGCGGGCAACGCTCCGCACGGCATGCTGCGCTTCGTGACGCTGCACGATGCCTACCACGAGGTGTTCAACGACACCGGCCGCGAAGCGGTCATCCGCGACCTCGTGGCGTGGCTCGACGCCGTGCGAGTGGTGTGAGCGCCGCGCGATGACGGGCGATCCGGTCGGTTCGATCATCGCCTCCGTGGTCTCCGTGCGCGCCGGCCGCGCCCGCGTCCATGCGCGTCCGGACTGGGACCAGGTGCGCACGCACGAGTGGAATACCGCCTACTGGAAGGACGAGGTGCCGGGGCCGGTGCGCATCGGCACGCTCGGACTCGAAGGGGACGAACAGGCCGACAAGCGGCACCACGGCGGCCCGCACATGGCGGTGCTCATGTATGCCGAGGCGCATTACGAGCACTGGCGCACGCTCGACGGGCTGGCTACGATGGGCCCCGGCGGCTTCGGCGAGAACCTGACGCTGCGCGGCACCGACGAGCGCACGGTGTGCGTGGGTGACGTGCTCGAGGTGGGCGGCGCGCAACTCCAGATCTCGTCGCCCCGTGGTCCGTGCGTCGACATCTCGCGGCGCTGGAACACCGAGTGGCTGCTGAAGCGCGTGCTCGAGTTGCGTCGCACCGGCTGGTACCTGCGCGTGCTGCGCGAGGGGATCGTGACGCGCGGTGACGAGGTGCGGCTGCTGTCGCGACCGCACCCGGGCTGGACCATCGACCGGCTGACCGAGACCCGCTCGCAGCAGCCGCCACCGAAGTCCGAGCTGGCACAGGCCGCGACACTCGCTGCGCTCGCGCCGGACTGGTGCGAGATGTTCGCGGCACGCGCCGCGCGCGACTGATCAGGCGGCGGCCGGCGCCCGCTTCGCCAGCCACGCATCACCTGGCACGGCTGCCGAGCAACAGATCGATTGCGCTCCGCCAGCGCGCCCATTCCGCCGCGCGCCAGCGCGCGTCATGGTGTGGTCGGAACTCCCGGTCGAGCGCGCGCGCTCCCGCGAGTTCGCGCGGCGAGCGCCACACGCCGGCGCCGAGCCCGGCCAGCAGCCCCGCACCGAGCGCGGTGGTCTCGATGACGCGCGGCCGGCGCACCGGCACGCCCAGCACATCCGACTGATATTGCATGAGCCAGTCGTTCGCCACCGCGCCGCCGTCGACGTTCAGCGCCTTCACGCGCGCGCCGGCATCCCGCGCCATGGCCTCGACGAGGTCGCGGCTCTGGAACGCCAACGCCTCGAGCGTGGCGCGCACGACGTGCGCGCGCGTGCTG
>JAYVCN010000078.1:0-11370 GCA_043749875.1 Candidatus Eiseniibacteriota bacterium
CTGGCCGCGCCCTCCAGCACCTCGCCCGCGGGCGACACCAGCAGCGCCTCGTCCGCGCCCGCCGCCCGCGCTTCCTCGCGCGCCAGGTCGTAGGCGAGCCGGCTGGTGGTCTTGTGACGCCCGAGCAGGCCGGGTGCGAACGGCGTCAGCGACAGGATCGCGCGCCCGCCTGCGGGGCCGCCGTCCTCTGGGTGGCGCGTGCGCGTGCCCACCCACAGCCGGCCGCCCAGCGGTTCGGCCTCGACCCAGGCGCTCGTGCGCACCGGGCGGCCACCGGGGATGCCGCGCGTGACCGTTATGCGGACGACGGCGTCGCTCAAGCCCTCCGCCGCGAGCACCTCGTCCACGGCCGTTCGCAGCGTGCTGGGTGAGGGTGGCACCGGGAACCCGAGTTCGGCCGCGGACAGCACCATGCGCTCCATGTGGCGTTGCCACGCGAACGGCCGGCCCGTGTACACGCGCAGCGTCTCGAAGATCGCGCCGCCGTCGCGCGCGCCGCGGTCGAACACGCTCAGCGCGGCGTCATGGCCGCGCACGAGCTGGCCGTTCAGCCACACCGCGCGGTCGGGAACGCGGACTCGGGGAGGCAACGGGAGGGGCATGGGCGTGAGGGTAGCAAACCTCGCGCGCTCAGCGGCGGCCGCGAACGGGGGAGCGCCGAAACCGCTCAGCACGAATCACCGCGGCGAGGCGAACGTGCTTATCTGATCAGCACCAGCTTGCCCTGCACCCGCTCATCGCCCGCGATGACCTGGTAGAGGTAGATGCCCGGGCGCATGGCGCGGCCCTGCAGGGGCAATCGGTAGCGGCCCGCCGCCTGTCGCGCGTGATCGAGCAGGGTGCGCACGACGCGTCCGCTCGCGTCGTACAGGCGCACGCTGACCTCGGCCCGGGAGGGCAGCGCGTATTCGAGCGTGGCCTCGTTCCGGAACGGATTCGGCGACGCTCGCGCGGCGAGCCGTGCGCCCGCGCCCGGGTAGAGCAGCGGAGCGTCCGCCAGCGGCGGCAATGAGCTCGCGACACCGATATCGGGGCTGCTCTTGTAGCGCGGGCCGTCGAGCGAGGTGTTGACACCGCTGATGCGCTGGCCGCGGCCCACGGCGGCGCTCGTCGGCAATAGCGCCCAGTTGAACCGGGCGGAATCCACAAAGCCCGGAGCGGCGCGCACGCCGTTCTTCTCCCAGCCGAGCACGGATTGCAGCGACGGGAACGAGTACTGCGTTCCGCCCCAGTACGCGAGACGCCATGTGCTCACGGAGTCCATGAGGTCGTAGTTGAAGTCGCTCGTCAGCCCGCCCGGGTTGCTCGGCCCCCACAGCGTGTAGCCGTAGCCCTTGCCGCGCGCCACCATGATGTTGTTGCGGAAGTGCAGGTTGTCCACCGTGCCGCCGGGCGAGCCGTCGATGGCCCAGCCGCCCACGTTCGACGCGGCGAACGTGTTGTGGATGTACCAGGTGATCCCGCGCGTGGCGCTGCCCACCTTGATGCCGCCATCGTGCGAGTTCGCGATGGTGTTGTAGAACACCCACGTCGGCCCGGTGTAGGTCGGCACCTGCGAGATGCCGTGCCCGACGTCGCGCAGCGTGTTGCCGAACAGCAGCGTGTTGATGCAGTGGCTGTTGTCCAGTTGAATGCCGTCGTCGGTCACGCGCGTGATGGTGTTGTAGGCGATCTCGTTCTGCGAGCCCCAGGTCGAGTCCCGGGGTCCGTAAGTGTCGGTCCCCGGGCCGAGATCGAGCCCGTCGAAGCCCCCGGTGATGACGTTGTCGAGCACGTTGGCCGCCCGCGACAGCAGCATGATCTGTCCGACGCGCTCCTCGGCGCGCCCTTTGCAGGCGCCGTAAGCCATACTGCCCACCGTCAGCCCGTCCACGATGCAGTGGGCGATGGTCACCGAGTCGGCGTGTTGTCCGAGTGCGCCATGCACCACGTAGATGGCATCGGAGTTGTGGCCGTAGAACCGGCACGAGTCCACCACCAATCCGCTGGCGGTGCCGCGCACACCGGCCGAGATGCCGTGACCGGAGAACCCCGGGTTGGGATTCCCCGGGTGGGAGGGGTCTCCGCTCGAGCCACCCGCGAAGCGCAGCGTCAGGTTGGCGATGCGCCAGTTGCGACGCTGGACGTCGATCAGGTCGTCGAGATAGCCGGTGTGCAGCGTGAGCCCGGCGGGGCTCTGGCCGTTGCCGCGCTTCACGTACAGCGAGTCGTGCCGCCAGAACCAGCCGGACAGCTCGCCCGCGTTGGTCGAGGTGGGCAGCCCGGTGAACGTGGAGTCGTCGAGTACCGCGCGCACCGAGGTCTTGCGGTGCACGTACTCGCCCCAGCCGATGACCAGTAACTGCGTCGAGTCGCCCGGGCTCGAGCCGGCCGTGGCGCCGTCGAAGCGTGTCACGTAGGTCGAATCCTGCGTGAGAGTCCACACGAGCGGGCGGCCCGGGGCCCAGCCGCCCTTCTCGACCCACGGATTGGCCCCGCACAGGATGGTCGAGTCGCGGTCGGTGCCGTCGCCCTCGAGGAAGTGGTGATCGCCGTCCGAGCCGAACGCGAGCGTGATCCGCTCGTGATACTCACCCGGCGCCACGAACACGCCGCCGTTGCGGCCGGCGCTGGGCGAGGCCGCGAGCGCCCCCAGCGCCGCGGCGATGGTGCGCTTGGGCCCTGCGAGACCGGGCCCGAAGCCCGCGCTCGTGCCGTCCCACGCGTCGTCCCCGATGCGCTGGTTGACGTAGAACACCGGCCCGGCCGCGATCAGCGGCCGGACGGCTTCCACGCGAGCGATCTGCACCGGTGTGGTGAAGCTGGCGCCCGCGTCACGAGCCTCGACGTAGTAGTAGGCGTCGCGGCCGGGCGTCATCCACAGGATGCGGCCTTCGTGGATGTTCGTGCCGACACGGCGCACCATGACCATACCGGTGTCGTAGCTCGAGCTTTCTCGCCACTTCTGGAAGATTCGCAACACCGCGCTCGAGTCGTCGTCGCCCGAGACGATGGCCTGGATCGCCACCGAGGTCAGGTTCGGCTCGCGGTGCAGCGTGATGCCGTTGATGCCGTTGCCGGCAAGGGCCAGCGCCGGAATCACGCTGAATGCCGCAAGCAGGGCGATGCGCCGGCGGATGCCATTCAAGGGTGGTCCTCTCGCAGAGGCCGGCGTGGGGCGGGGAGTGTATCCGACATCCGGACGCCGGCAAGGCCGTAGTTCGCTCCCGCGCGGGTCAGCAGCGGGCAGCAGGCGCCCGTCATCCGTGCGGCTGAACTCGGCGCGCGCTGTTCAGGAGAGCTGCACCTCGCCCACGACCCGGCCCAGCGCCAATCGCAGGCCCTCCGCCTTGGCCAATGACTCGCGGTACTCCGCATCGGGATCGCTGTCGGCGGTGATGCCGCCGCCTGCGCTCCAGTGAAGCGCATCCCGGGTCGCGATGGCCGTGCGGATGGCGATGCTCCAGTCCGCGTCGCCGTCCCAACCGATCCAGCCGATGGCACCCGTGTAAACATGCCGGCGCACGGGTTCGAGCGACTCTAACAATTGCATGGCGCGGATCTTCGGCGCCCCGGTGATGGAGCCGCCCGGGAAGCAGGCGTTCAGGAGCTCGAACGGTCCGAGCCCCTGGCGCAGCGTGCCGAGCACCGTGCTGGTCAGGTGCCAGACTTGCGGAAAGCGTTCGAGCACGCACAGCTCGGGAACGCGCACGCTGCCGGTCTCGCACACACGCCCGAGGTCGTTCCGCAGGACGTCCACGATCATCACATTCTCGGCAATGTCCTTGGCACTCGCTTGCAGCTCCGCGGCGAGCTGTGCGTCGTTCGCCGCGTCGGTGCCGCGCGGACGGGTGCCTTTGATCGGGCGCGTCTCGACGCTGCTGCCGCGGCGGCGGAGGAACAGCTCCGGGCTCGCCGACAAGACCGTGTGGTCGCCCAGGCACAGAGTGGCCGCGAACGGTGCCGGCGTGTCGGCGCGCAACGCGTCGTCGAACGCCAGCACATGGCCGTGTGCCTGGGGCAACGGCAGCCGCCAGCGCTGTGAGAGATTCGCCTGGAAGATGTCGCCACGGCGGATCGCCTCGCGCACAGCATCCACCGCGCGCCGGTAGCCGTCGGCAGTGAACGTGCTGTGCGCCTGCCGCGGCGCGCGTGCGGGCGGACGAGGGGGCGCGAACCGCGGTGGTGCCTCGAGCCTTTCGCGGAACATCCGCAACCGCACGCTCGCGCGCTCGAAGCGCTGCTCGGCGTCCGCGGGCAGGCCGCTCGAGAACAGCCACGTGCGGCCGCTGTCGTGATCGTGCGCGCCGGTCACATCGTAGAGCGAGAACACGAAGTCGGGCAGGCCGAGATCGTCACGCGCCGTCGCGGGCAGGCGCTCGAGCCGGCGGCCATAGTCGTACGCCCAGTACCCGACCGCGCCGCCCGCGAATGGCACGCCGAGTTCACGCGCCACGTCGTTGGCTGGGGCACTCGCGGCGACGGCGCGGAACGTCTCCATGGCCACCGGGGTGTCCCCCGCACGGAAGCTCGCGAACGGATCGGCGCCGAACAATGTCCAGCGCGCGCGCCGCGACGCCGCGCCCGTATCGGGGAGCGAACTGCGCAACACGAACGCACCCGGCAGGTCGGCGAGCGCGCGCAACGGATCGGCCGCGGGGAACACTTCGACGGCGAGTGCGGGAGGATGCGTGAGCTCGAGCCCCATGCCCTGAGTTTACCCCGCCCCCCCCACATCGAGCGGGCATCCAGGTCAGGCCGCACCGAACGGGAGGGCAGTCACACCAAACTCGTTCACCACCAGAACGTTGCAGTTCGCACAACCTGAACGGAATATTCAGGTTAGACGATGTTCTCTGTGGACTCCACTGACCATGTGTGGCGTAGAATTACGTCATCGCATCACGCTACCCACTGCCCGGGCCGGGTGCGACCCCCTTAAGAACGCCATCCGCATGCATGAATGATCTGGGCGTCGTGCCCCGTGCCCACCGACTCTCCGGCCGCGTCCGCGCGTCCGCTCCCGGTCGGCCACCGACGCCCAGTGAATTGCGCTCGCCCCCGTGGTTTTAGAGGTCCCACGAGGGCGGCGCCGTGCCGACCCCCAAAACGACCGTGTTGTGGACCGCTCGAGGACTCTCGCACTATGCTCGAAATCACGCCGCAGCGTCTCGCCCAGCCCTCCGGAGGCCACCCATGCGCCCGATCCTGATGCGCGTGGCAGCCGTGTTCGCGGCGCTGTCGTTGTGCTCCGTGCCGACGCTTGCACACGCCGCCCTGCTCGCGAATGGCAACTTCGAGGACGGCCCGGCGATCCCGCCCACGAATCCCATCCTCGCCGTGGCGCCCGGCACGGGCGTGCTCAATGGCTGGACCGTGAGCGACGCCACGGTCTGCGTCGTCACCGACAACTACTGGGTGCCGCTGTCCGGGCAGCGCAGCGTGTGCCTGAGCGACATGCGTCCGGGCAGCGTGAGCACCACACCCGGCAGCATCCAGCAGACGTTCGCCTCCGCGCCGGGTGCGGTGTACCGGTTCACGTTCTGGATGTCGGGTGAAGCGTTCTCCGCGCCGACGATCAAGCACCTGCGCGTGAACGCTGGCGGAACGGTGCAGAACTACACGTTCGACGTCACGCCCGCCTGGAACTGGGACATGGCGTGGACGATCCACGCGCTCGACTTCACGGCGTCCGGCGCCAGCACCACCATCAAGCTGAGCGGACTTGACGCAACGGCGTGGGGTCCCGCGCTCGACAGCATGAAGGTCGAGCTCGTCTCGGCCGGCGTGACGCCAGCACAAGCGCTGGCGTTCGCCCCGGTGTCGCCCGACCCGGTGCGCGCGAGCGGACGCATGGCGTTCACGCTCGCCTCAGCCGGCCACGCCAGACTCGCGGTCTACGACGTGCAGGGCCGCCGGCAGGCGTTGCTCGCCGACGGCACGTTCGGTGCCGGCCCGCACTCGCTCGAGTTCTCTCCCCACAGCTGGGGCGCACGGCCCGGTCTCTATCTGGCTGTGCTCCAAGCCGGCGAGCACACGCTCGTCCGCCGGTTCACGGTCCTGCATTGACGAAAGGGGTCTCTCGCATGCGTTCGCTTGGCCAATGGGTCGCTGCCTTGTGCGTTGCGCTGTGCCTGACGCCGTTTCCCGCGCACGCCAACTGTGGCGCCGAAGGCTGCCCGCTCGTGCGCGACGGTTTCGGCGCGGCCCCGCGCCGGTTCGCATTCGACCTTCGCTACCAGGACGTGACGCAGGACAAGCTGTGGGACGGCACGAGTGAGGCGTCGCTGGCCGGCGTCATCGCCGCCTCGGACGTGCACGGCGAGGTGGAGCTGTTCACGCACACGCGCTCGTGGGTGGGTGAGGCGCGCGCGAAGATCACCGACCGCTTGCGCATCACGGCGACGCTCCCGTACGTGAATCGCGAGCACAGGCACTGGCTGCGGCATACCGCGGGGTACAACCCGTTGTTTCTCGACACGTGGAAGTTCCAGGGGTTCGCCGATGCGACAGTGCTCGCGCACTTCCAGGCCCTGAGGACCCGGGGCGGCACCCTGCTGACGTTGCAGGGCGGCGCGAAGCTGCCCAGCGGCCGCACGCACGTACCCGACGAGACCCAGACCAAGTTCGGCTTCGCCTCCACGCTCGAACCCTCGGCGCGACCCGGCACCGGCTCCACAGACTGGATCGCCGGCGGGCTCGCCTCACAACGCCTGCCGTGGAAGAGCGCGCTGCCGCTCGCGGGCAGCGTGATCATGCGCTTCAACAACAAGGGCACCGACGACTTCAAGATCGGCAACGAGCTGCAGGCCGGGCTGTCCGGCGGCTACGCGCCGATGGACAGGCTCACGCTGCTCGCGCAGGTGAACTACTCCGGACATGGCAGCGACGTGTCGGCCAACGCGACCGAGACCGCGCACACCGGGATGAAGTCGCTGTACGTCACGCCGGGTGTGACCGTGCGCGTCTCGCCCGCGCTCGCGATCTACGGGCTCTACCAGGTGCGCGCGTGGGGCAAGAGCGACGAGCCCACGGTCGTGGCCACGAACCACTTCCTGTTCGGCACCACGTACTCGATCGGACACTGAGCCAGTCCGTCGGCGACCGAGCGCGATGCGCGCCGGCCGCGAAGCAGTCCCGCACCGGCCGCACCGCGCTTGACGGCGCGACGAGGCCGGTGCCACTTTCGCGCGGTTGCTCGCGCAGGCAAGGATGCCCGCGCTTCGCTGGTTGAGACGAGCCATGATCCCGTTCGCATGGAGGCGGACCGCTGAGCACATTCCTGATCCACGGCGGGACCCTCGTCTGCATGGACGCATCCCGTACCGTGGTGCGCGGTGACCTGCTGGTCGCCGATGGCCGCATCGTGGCGCTGGGCGCTGCCGTACCCGCAGCCCTGGCCGCACTCCCGGCCGCCCGCGCCGCCGCCTCGTTCGATGCGCGCGGTGCGCTGGTGCTTCCGGGCTTCGTGCACGCACACCTGCACCTGTGCCAGACGTTGTTCCGCGGACTCGCGGAGGGGAGCGACTTATTGCGCTGGCTGCGCGAGGCCATCTGGCCGCTCGAGGCCGCGCACACCGAGGCGTCACTGTCGGCGTCGGTGCGGCTGGGGGTATGTGAACTACTGGCCGGCGGCGTGACGTGCGTGAACGACATGGGCACCGTGCATCACACCGAGGCGCTCGGCGAGACGCTCGCCGCCACGGGACTGCGCGCGGTGTTCGGCCCGGCGCTCATGGACCAGGGCGATGGCGTCCCGCCGCAGTTGCTCGCGGGCGCGGATCGCGCGCTCGACGCCGCATTGGCCGTCGCACAGCGTTATCACGGCGCGGCCGAAGGTCGGCTGAGCGTCTCGCTCGCGCCACGCTTCATCCTGTCGTGCAGCGAAGGGCTGTGGCGCGACGTCACCGACGCCTCGCGCGAGCGTAGCCTGCTCGTGCACACGCACCTCGCAGAATCGCCCACCGAGGGCGCCGAGGTGAAGGCCGCGGTCGGCAGTCACGCGGCGCCGTACTTCGCGGCGAAGGGCGTGCTGACGCGTCGCTTCGTGGGTGCGCACGGGGTGTGGCTGGACGACGCCGAGCTCCAGCTCATGCAGCAGGCTGACGCAGCACTGGTGCATTGCCCAGGCTCCAACCTGAAGCTCGGTTCCGGCATCGCGGACGTGCGGGCGTGGAAGCGCGCGGGTGTGCGCTGCGCGCTGGGCTCTGACGGCGCCGCGTGCAACAACCGGCTCGACACGTTCACCGAGATGGGGCTGGCCGCCGGGCTCGCGCGCGTGAAGCACCGCGACGATGCGCTGCAGGCGCACGACATCGTCGCATTGGCCACCTGTGATGGCGCAGCGGCGTTGGGGCTCGCCGAGCGCATCGGCTCGCTCGAAGCCGGCAAACAGGCGGACGTGATCGTGGTCGGCGTGGACCAGGCGCATCACGGGCCGCTGCCCGAGCGCGACGTGTACACGACGCTCGTACACGCGACGCGCGCCAGCGACGTGCGCCTGACCATGGTGGATGGCCGCGTGCTCTTCCAGCGCGGCCGGCTTACCACGCTTGATGCCGAGCGCTGCACGGCCGACGCCACGCGCGAGGCCATGGCGCTGCTGCAGCGCGCGGGCTTCGCGGGAGCAGCGGCGTGAAGCGCGCGCAGGTCCGGGCGAGCACGCCAGTCCGTGCGGGTTCGCGGCACGAGGAACTCGAGCGTTTCCGGCACGAGCAACGCGAGTGCTTCCCATGATCATCGGGCCGTGCACGGTGATCACGGGCGGCGCGGAGCCGAAGGTGTACGAGGACGCGGGCGTGCGCGTCGTGGGCGCGCACATCGCGCAGATCGCCGGCGCAGGCGACCTGGCACGGGCCTACCCGGACGAGACGCTGTGGCCGGCGCGTGACCGCGTGGTGGTGCCCGGATTCGTCAACACGCACGCACATCTCGCACGACACCTCGCGCGCGGGCTCGGCCTGCGCACGCCGGGCGAGTGGCGCGCCTACGATCGCGCGCTGTCCACCGAGGACGTCAGTCGCGCGGTGAGCGCGGCGCTGGTGGAAGGGCTACGTCACGGCGTCACCACGGTGGTGGACTTCCATCGCTCGGGCGCGTGCCTGGACCTGTCGCTGTCCGAGGTCATGGGTGCGGCCGATCGCGTGGGCGTACGCGTCGCCACCTGCTACGGCGCCGCGGAGGACGACACACCGCTCGAGCGGCGCGCGGCGATCGACGAGAGCGTGAGTTTTGCCAAGGAGCTGGCGCGCAAGCGCCGCGGCCGCCTGCGCGGCATGCTGGGTGTGCAGGCCACGTCGTTGAACGGCATCGAGACGCTGCTCGCAGAGGCCATGGAGGCCGCCGGCAGTCACTACGCCGTGCACGTCGATCTGGCGCTCGATCTGACCCCGGCCGAGCGCTGGAACAGGTCCGGCGTACTGCCGGCCGAAGCGCTGCCCGCGCTGTGGGCGCACGCCGAACGTGCGCCGCGCGAACTGCTGGGAGCGGTGCGCGAGCGCGGCGATGCGCTGTCGGCGAGTGGTGCCTACGCCACGGGCGCGCTGATGCGCGAGAGCGATCTGGCGTGGGGCAGCGACGACGGCGTCAACGCGCCGCCGCTGCCGGACGGCGCGTTCACGACGCGCATGGCCGAGGCGCACTATCGCCGCCTGTTCGTGCATGGTGCCAGGTGGGCCGCGGACCACTTCGGCGAGGAGCTGGGCGTGCTGGCGCCGGGCGCACCCGCCGACCTGGTGATGCTCGATCATCGGCCGTCCACCGAACTCTCGAGCGCCACGTTCCTGCACCACCTGTGGACCGGCCTGCTGCGCTCGAGCGTCTCGGGCGTGATGGTGGCGGGCCAGGTGGTGCTGGACAACGGCGTGCTGGTGACGGTCGACGAGCGCGAGGTCGCAGCCCGCGCCCGCGAGTGCGCGGCACGCGTGTGGAAGCGGATCCGCTAGTCATGCCGACGCTGCCGATGTGGCAGATCGACACGTTCACGAGCCAGCCGTTCGGTGGCAACCCGGCGTGCGTGGTGGCGCTCGAGCGCTGGCTCGATGCCGAGACCATGCAAGCCATCGCCGCCGAGAACAACCTGAGCGAGACGGCGTTCGTGGTGCCCGACGGGAACGAGTACGCGATCCGCTGGTTCACGCCCACGATCGAGGTGAATCTGTGCGGGCACGCGACGCTTGCAACCGCCCACGTGTTGTTCACCCACCTGGCACCGGAACGCGAGCAGGTCAGCTTTGCTTCAAAAAGCGGCGCCCTGCACGTGTCGTTCGACCGCGCGAGCAGGCGCATCACGCTCGACTTCCCGCAATACGACTGCCAGCCCACCGAGACCTCGCCGGAACTGGTGGCGGCGCTGAACGGTGTGCTTCCGGTGGAGACGTGGCTGGGGGTGAAGCTCATGGCGGTGTTCGAGAGCGAAGCGCAAGTGCTCGCGGTGGCCCCCGACTTCGCGAAGGTGGCGGCACTGCCGGGGTTCGGACTCATCGTGACCTCGCCGGGCGATCGGAGCGACTTCGTCTCGCGCTACTTCGTGCCGCAGGCGGGCGTGAACGAGGATCCGGTCACGGGTGCGGCGCACTGCCAGCTCACGCCGTGGTGGGCCAAGCGGCTGGGACGCAGCCAGCTCACGGCGCGGCAGGTCTCCAGGCGCGGCGGCGAGCTGTGGGTGGAGCACGCGCCACCCCGCGTGCATCTCGCAGGGAATGCGGTCGAGTACATGCGGGGCACGATCCAGGTATGAGCCCGGTAATCAGGCGGCGGGCTGCGCGCGCGCGGAGCAAGCCGGCCGTGCTGCTCCTGCCGAGATCGAGTGCGGCGATTCCGCGGTTCTCGCGAGAGTCGTCCTGCTCCTGTGGTGCGGCGGCGGCTCCCGGAGGAGTCACGGAATGAAAAAACACCACAACCAGGGCGACGAATTCGTTTGACGTGCTTCGGAGACCGACCTGTCGTGATCCGCGGCTCGTTCTGAAACCGCGCGCGAGCGAGCATCGCGTGGGCGTGGACGATGCCTCAGTGCCGTGATACGGAACTTTCTCGTCCGGGCGCGCGTTTTGCGTTCCCCGCGCCTGCAGGGAAGCCCCGCAAACGCATGATACGAATTGTTATGCCCCCGCGATGTGTACCCACCATCGTGGAGACCCGACATGACGTCCTACTCGCGTTCAACGATCACGGATCAGATCCTGCTGCGCGACCTCGCCAGCCACCTCTCGGAGAATCGCTCGTCCACCGCCACGTTGCTTGCCGATCTCGGTGAAGTGGAGGAGCGCAAGCTCTACGTGCCCGCTGCCTACCCTTCCATGCACCTGTACTGCGTCCACGAGCTGCATATGTCCGAGGAAACCGCGTGGAAGCGACTCCGGGCCGCGCGGGCGGCACGACAGTTCCCCGCGA
>JAYVCN010000079.1:0-2534 GCA_043749875.1 Candidatus Eiseniibacteriota bacterium
CTCGAAGTGCGGCACGACCGCTCCCAGCAACTGCAGGATGATCGACGCAGAGATGTACGGCATGATCCCGAGCGCGAAGATCGTGGCGCGCGAGAACGCGCCGCCCACGAACATGTCGTACAGCCCGAACAGCGTGTTCGCCTGGCTCTTGAAAGCACCCGCGAGCGCAGCGGCATTCACGCCGGGGGTCGGCATGTGTTCGCCGAGCCGGTAAATGACGAACATGGCGAGCGTGAACAGGATGCGCCGCCGCAGTTCGGGTACCTGGAAGATGGTGCGAAGCTTCTCGAGCATGGTCCGGTCAGGCCTTCGGGTTCGGGGTGACCACCTTGCCGCCGGCCGCCTCGACGGCCTGGCGCGCGGCAACACTGGCGGCATTCACCTGGATGGTGAGCGCCACCTTGATGTCGCCACCCGCGAGCAGCTTGATGGGACCTTTCCGGCGCACAAGACCCTGCGCCTTGAGCCAAGCCGCGTCGATGGTCGTGCCCGCGGACGCGGCCGCGAGCTTTCCGACCTGAACGACGTGGTATTGCACGCGACCCGGGTTGACGAACCCGCGCTTCGGCAGCCGGCGCTGGATCGGCATCTGGCCGCCTTCGAACCACACCGGGATACCGCCGCCCGAGCGGGCCTTCTTGCCCTTGTGGCCCTTGCCAGCCGTACCACCCTGGCCACTTGCCGCGCCCTTGCCCAGACGCTTCGTATGTTTCGTCGCGCCAGCGGCGGGACGGATATTCCCTAGTCTCATGACGTCAGTTCTCCTGCACCTTCACCAGGTGGCGGACCTTGAAGACCATGCCCCGGATCTGGGGCGTGTCGTTGTGCACCACGGTCTGCTGCATGTGGCGAATGCCGAGCGCGCGCACGGTGGCGCCCTGATCGGCCGGATGCCCGCTCGCGCTCTTGGTCTGGGTGATCGTCAGCTTACGCGCCACTGGGCACCCGCTTCCCGAACATCTCCTCCAGCGTGCGGCCGCGCATCGCCGCCACGTCGGAGGGACGGCGCAGGCGCTTCAACCCGTCGATCGTCGCCTTGACCATGTTGTGCGGGTTACGCGTGCCGAGGCACTTGGTGAGCACGTTCTGCACGCCCGCGACCTCGAGCACCGCGCGCACGCCGGCGCCCGCGATCACGCCGGTGCCCGGCGAAGCGGGCTTCAACAGCACCTCGCCCGCGCCGAAGTGCCCGATGATCAAGTGCGGGATCGAGCCGCTCTTGGTGACCGGGACCTGGAACATGTTCTTCTTCGCCGACTCACCCGCCTTGCGGATGGCGTCCGCGACTTCGTTGGCCTTGCCCAGGCCCACGCCGACGCGGCCATTCTGGTCGCCCATCGCCACGATCGCGTTGAAGGAGAACCGGCGCCCGCCCTTGACGACTTTGGCGCAACGGTTCACCACGATCACGCGCTCCTGGAATTCACTCTTCGCCTGGTCATCGCGCGGCTGACGCCGCTCTCTCTGGGGACCCGCCACTCCGCGCCTCCTAGAAGTTGAGGCCGCCGGCGCGCGCGCCGTCGGCGAGCGCTTTGACGCGCCCATGGTAGAGGTAGCCGCCGCGATCGAACGCGACCGCCGAGATGCCCTTCTCCTTCGCGCGCTGCGCGAGGAGCTTGCCCACCGCGGTGCTCATGCCGACCTTGCCCTTGCCGTCGACCAGCGACTTCACGTCGTCCCGGCTCGAGGCGGCGACCAGCGTGACGCCACGCGTGTCGTCCACGATCTGGGCATAGATGTGCACCGAACTGCGGAACACCGACAGGCGTGGCCGTGCGACCGACCCCGTGACGCGGTTCCGGATGCGATAGCGGCGGATCTGCCGCCGCTCGTATTTGTTGTGTTGTCCGCTCGCCATTACGCCGACCCCGCTGCCTTTCCGGCCTTGCGGCGGATGTACTCGCCTTCGTACTTCACGCCCTTGCCCTTGTATGGCTCCGGTGGCCGGAAGCCGCGGATGTCCGCCGCCACCTGGCCCACCTGCGCCTTGTTCGCGCCGCTGATCGTGAGGCGCGTGGGAGTTTCGACCTTGATCGTGATGCCGTCCGGCGGCATGAAGTGCACCGGGTGCGAGAAGCCCAGCTGCAGCACGAGCTTCTTGCCGTCCATGTTCGCGCGGTAGCCGGTGCCGACGATCTCCAGCGTCTTGGAGAATCCCGTCGTCACGCCGGTCACCATGTTCGCGATCTGTGCGCGCATGGTGCCGAATGCGGGATTGCGCGCGATCTTCTCGGCACTGACCCGGACTTCGCCGCCTTCGACGGCGACCGAAGTCCCCACCAGCACGAAGTGCGAGAGCTCGACTTTGGCGCCCTTCACCTTCACAAAGCCATCGCTCACCGTGACGGTGACGCCGGCCGGGATGGGGACGGGCTGCTTTCCGACTCGAGACATTCCGCTACCCCTCCCTTACCAGACCTGGGCGACGAGTTCGCCGCCAAGACCCGCCTCGCGGGCCTCGCGGTCGGTCATCAGGCCGCGCGACGTGGACACCACCGAGATGCCGAGACCGCCCATGACGCGCGGGATGCGGG
>JAYVCN010000080.1:0-5854 GCA_043749875.1 Candidatus Eiseniibacteriota bacterium
GCGCGCGAACAGCGCCTGCACCAGTGTGTGGCGAGCATTGTCGCGATCGGAGTTCCGCACCACAGGAGCGTCGTCGTGGCCGAGCTGGTGCGCCATCTCCAGCATCAGCGCGCGCCGCGTCAGGTCCTGGACCAGCGCGGCCTTGGCGACCTCGGACGGGCCGGGGTATTGCGCCTGGGCACCGCGGGCGGCGCGCTCGTAGTCCGCGACGGTCACCGTCTGGCTGCCGACCCGGATGAGCGGCTGATTCGCTGGCGAGCAACCGGCGAGCAGCAGTGCCAGGTAGACCGCCACGAGACCGCCAAGGAAGGTGTTACGAGGCACGGCGGATTCCTTTCGTGAGTGGAGCGGTACGGACAGTTGCGCCCGCGCAGGTTAGCTCAGACCGTTCGTCAACCGCGAGCCGAGGGCTAATCGAGAGCTAATCGCCCGCGCGGACCGTGCGCGCGAGTAGCGCCTCGATGGCGTCGGCAGCGCCGGCGGCGCCGGGCTCGCGCCGCATGCGTGCGGCGACCGCGCGCGCCTTCGTCGCGGCGGACGCATCGGCGAGCAGTGCCGACAGCTCGCGTGCGAATGCCGCGGCGCTCACCTGCGTGCGCTGGAGCGTGCGCGCGATGCCGAGCCGCACACAGCGCGCGGCGTTGTCCGGCTGGTCGTGGCTGAACGGCACCACCAGCATGGGCCGGCCCGCGAGCATGGCCTGCGCGGTGGTGCCGACGCCGCCTTGATGCACCGTCGCGCACGCGCGCGGCATCACCTCGGAGTGCGGGGCATAGGCCACCGTGACCACGGCGGCATCCGGCGCCGCGGCTTCCACCGCGGGCACGCCCGGCACCGGATTCATTCCGTCGAGCCCGGTGAGCAGCACGGCGCGCCGGTCGAGCATGCGTGCAGCCTCCGCGGCTGCGACATAGAACCCGTCCGCGGTGAAAACGGCGGACGAGCCGAGCGTGAATACCAGCGGCGGCTCGCCACGGTCGAGGAATGCGGCCAGCGCCGGCGACAGGCCCTCGCCCGCTTCGCCGCGATCGTGGATCGGGAACCCTGGTTGCACCGTGTTCGCCGGCCAGTCGGGCTGCGGGGGCGCGAGCTCGCGCGAGAACAGCGCCAGGTGCAGGTCGCGTGAGGTGTTCTGGAACATAGGATGCTCGCGCCGTGCAGGCAGGCGCATCTCGTCGCGCATCGCATCCAACTCGCGGAACCAACTCCGCGTGACGACGCGACCCAGCGCCCAGAACGCCCGCCAGGGCAGCGGCCCGAGCCAGTGCAGCGCCGAGAGCCATGGCGCCGCGGGGGCCACCGGTGGGTCGTACGCTGAGAACATCGCGAACGGCTGCAGCGTGGTCGACACGCGCGGGATGCGCAGCGACTCGGCCACCAACGGCGCGGCGAACGCGAGCAGGTGGTCCACGAGCAGGTCCGCGTCACGGGCGGCCACGAGCAGGTCGTCCCGTGACTGGCGCAGGAACGGCAGCACCATCTTGTTCAGCACCACTTCGCTGCCGCGCCGCGCGTCCATGCCCTCGCGCATGATCGTGTCCACGTCGCCGAACTGTTCGAAGCGCGGACGGACAGCGGCGAACTCGAGTCCCTCGGCCTCGGCGCGGCCCCGATAGATGTCGTGTGTGGCGATGACCGGGTGATGCCCGCGGTGCTTCAGCTCCAGCGCCACCGCCAGATAGGGGTGCAGGTCGCCGAGCGAGCCAAACGTATTGAGGACGATGCGGGCCATGGTCGGCGCAGTCTACCTGCGCGAATGCTCTCGCGCGTGCCCTGTCACGTGCGCGCGTCCGTGAGAACGGTCGGTGCGGCGTGGACCCAAAGCGCGTTGCGCGGTGTACCATGCTGAGCGCGAGCGGCCTGCCTGCAAGGCTCGGGGTCCCGAGCTTTGGGTCAATGCCCGACGCGATCTGCGAGCGGAGTGTTTGCATGCGAAACCTGCGCAGGATGCTCAGCCTCATGTTGTTCGCGGCCGCTGTCCTGCCCGCCCGGGCCTGGTGCGGCCAGCCGCTCGAGACCGAGTCTGCACGTCTTGCCCGGCGCGGACGGCTCGCGATCGAGCTGGGTGTCGAGCGCCAGACGTCCTCCGCCGGGACCGAGACGGCGCTACCGTTCGCGCTGGAATACGGTATCTCAGACCGTCTCGAGCTGGTGGTCGAGCCGGTGCCCTACACACTCATCCACGACAAGGGTGTGCGCAAGCAGTCCGGGCCTGGTGACCTCGAGGCGACGCTGACCGCGCTGGTCCTGAGCGAGGGAGCGGGCCACCCCGCTCTCGCGGTGGCCGGCGAGTTCAAGGCTCCAACCGCCTCCAATACGCGCATCGGAACGGGCAAGTCCGACGTCAGCGCCTACCTCATCGCGAGCCGGCACATCGGTCGCTGGGACGCGCACGCGGATGTCGGCTACACCCTCGTCGGTCGCCCGGCCGGTGTCGCAGTGAACAACATCGTGAGCTACGCGCTGGCCAGCGAGTTGCATGCGACGCGCCGTTTAGATTTGGTTGGGGAAGTGTTCGGCAGCACGGGCGCGATCCCGGAATCGCACGCGGGGCTCCTGTCGGGTGTGGAAAGCCCCACGACCCCTGAGCTCGGGGGCGGAGAATTCGTCGGACAGGTCGGGCTGCGGCTTCACGGCGCGGGACATCTGACCTACGCTCTCGGGGTGAGTGTGGACAACAATGCTGCGGTCCTGGTCCACCCCGGGCTCACGCTCGCTTGGTAGAGGGTGACGATCGTGCTGGTCCCGTTGCGAACCCTGCGACCCGTGCGCGTGGGCTCTGTCGCCAGAGGGGAGCGTTGTGAGGAATCCCGCAGCAGCGGCCAGATGCGCCCTCGCCATCCACCTGATCGCGGTCGCCGGTCTCGCTGCGCCCGCGGCGGCTGAGGGGTGGACCCGCCGCGTGGGTGAGCTAGAGAAGGTGCTGCATTGAACTGCGGTGCTGCGATGCGCAGGGTGCGCAACCTCGTGTGTTCGATTCTCGTCGCGACGACGATGTTCGCGGCTTCGGCCGCAGCCTCCGCCCCACTCAGTGTCGCCGACTGCGTGCGCATCGCGCGCCAGCGCGCCCCAGAAGTGCGCATCGCAGGCGCGGCGCGCGAGGCGGCGCGGCAGGACTCGCTGCTGCACGCGTTCGACCAGCGCCCGTCGTGGGCCCTGTTCGGCGGCGCGACCGTGGCACCGCGGAGCTTCTACGATCCCGCGGCCACGAACCTGGGCGACTACGAGTTCAAAGCCGGCATGGAATGGCCGCTGCGCGATGGCGGTGTGCGCGCGCACGGCCGCCGCCGCGCCGCGCTCGACGCGCAGGGTGCACTGTTGGACCAGCGCCTGGCGGCGCGCGACGCGGGCCTGCGCGCGGGCGAGCTGGCACTGGCGAGCGTGCGCCAGGCCGAACTGGCACGCACGCAACGCGAGGCTTTCGAATGGCTCGATCGTCTCGCCATCGAGATGGCGTCGGGCGCGCGCGCCGGCACGCGCGGCAAGGCCGATGCGCAGCGCGCGGCCCTCGAGCGCGACGACGCCGCCTCCGGGCTGGAATCCACCGCGCGCGCGGGCCACGCGCTGGCACGCGAACTGGCGCGCTGGCTCGCGCTCCCGCCCGACGCGCTCCCGGACGTGACTGCGCCCGACGAGGGGGACCCGGAGGCTCCCACCTCTGATGACTCCCTGCGAGTGCTGGCGGTGTTCGCGGGCGCGCCCGAGATCGCCGCGGCTCAGCTCGACACGCAGCGCGCGCGGCTCGACCTCGACGTGGCCCGCCGCCGCCGCGAGACGCAGCTGGCGTTCGCAGTTGATGCAGGCCTGTGGGGGACGGATCTCACGGCATCGGTGCCCGAGGCCCTGCGAGCAACGCAGCCCGGCGCGACATTCGCCGACCGACTGCGGAGCGACCTCGGCGCGTCGGCGGCGCTACGGTTCCACCTTCCGCTCGTGGACCCGGCGGCGCCGCACGACGTGGCCGGGCGCGTCGCGGTCGGCGAGGCGGCCGCGTTGCGCGCCGCGAGCATCGCGTCCGAAGCGCGCCGCGCGGCGCTCGAACTGCTGGACCGCTGGCGCGACGCGGCGCGGCGCGTGAGCCGCGCGCGGGCCAGCGTGGCGCTGGCCGAGGAGAATCTCCTGCGCCTGCGAAGCCTGCACGCATCCGGCTCGGCGCCGCTGCTCGAGCTGCTCGACGGCCGGCGCGAACTCGATGACACGCGAGCGCGGCTCGCCGAGGCCCGCTTCGACGCGCGCCTCGCCCGACTCGAAGCGGAGGAACGATGAAGCGATTATTTCGAATCCGCTCGCGGGTGCTCGCGGTCACGGTGGCGTTCGTCGTGCTCGCCGGCTGTTCCCGCCACGGAGGTGACGCCGGCGACGAGGCCGGCGGTTCTGCGGTGGTGCCGGTGCGCACCGCGGCGGTCGAGATGCGCGTGTTCACCGACCTGCTGCAGGCGCCGGGGCAATGGCGTTCGTCGGGCGACGTCGTGGTGCCGGCACCGTTCGCGGCCGTCGTCGAATCGCTGGGCCCGCGGCCTGGCGATCGCGTCGCCGCGGGCGAGGTGCTCGGCGTGCTGGTGACGCGCGAATCGCGCGCGGCGCTGCGCGGCGCCGAGCTGCTGGCGCGCGAAGCCCGCGAGCCTGCCGCACGCACAGAGGCCGAGCGCGCACTGGCGCTGGCGCGGCGCGATCTCGTGCGCGTGCCGTTGAGCGCGCCGCGCGCGGGCGTGGTGACGCGACGCGGCGCGGAGCCGGGCGCTGAACTGGCAGAGGGTGCGGAAGTCCTGGCGATCACGCCGCGGGAAGCGGTGGTGTTCGAGGCCCGGCTGCCCGCGGCGCAGGCGAGCCGCGTGCGCGTGGGCGATGGCGCCACGGTGCGCGTCGAGGGCGAGCTGCCGCGCGCGGCACGCGTGCTGCGCGTGCTGCCCTCGGCGAACGCGACGGATCAGGCGACGCTGATCTGGCTGGCACCGCTGTCGCTGGGTGTCACGCCGCTGCTCGAGCGCTTCGGCAACGCGGAACTGCGCACCAGCTCGCCGCGCCGCTCGCCCGCGGTGCCGGTGGCGGCGGTGGTGGAGAACGACCTCGACGGCAGCGCACGCGTGGTGGTGGTGGCGGCCGACAGCGAGGCGGTGTGGACGCCCGTCACGCTTGGCGTGACGCTGGACGGCTGGCGCGAACTCACGGGTAGTGCTCCAAGTCCGGGCGCGCGCGTGGTGGTGGAAGGCACCCGCGGCCTGCCCGATCATGCCCGCGTGAAGCCGCAGCCGTGACCGAGTTCTTCGAGAGCGTGCGCGCGCAGCGGCGCGCCATCGTGTTCGCATTCGCGTCCGTGCTGGTGCTGGGCGCCTGGTCGGCGTGGCACGCGCCGGCCGCGATGCTGCCCGAGGTGACGTTCCCGCGCATCACGGTCATCGCCGACGCTGGCGAGCTGCCAGCCGAGCAGATGCTGCGCGCGGTGACGCGGCCGCTCGAGGCCTCGGTGCGGCGCGTGCCGGGCGTGCGCGAGCTGCGCAGCACGACGTCGCGCGGCACGGTCGAGATGAATCTCGACTGCACGTGGAGCGCCCCGATGGACCTGACGCTGCAACGCGTGCAGGCCAGCGTGGACGCCGTGCGCGGACGACTCCCCGACGGCACCACGGTGGACGCACGGCTCATGAGCCCGGCACTGTTCCCGGTGCTCGCCTACTCGCTCACCTCGCCCACGCGCTCGCTGGCCGAGCTGCGCGACCTGGCCGAACTGCGGCTGCAGCCCGAACTCGCGCGGCTGCCGGGCTGCGCCGAAGTCATCGTGCAGGGCGGGCGGCGTTACGAGGCGCGCGTGACGTTAGAGCCTTCCGCGCTGCAGGCGCGGGGATTGGACGCGGCG
>JAYVCN010000081.1:0-15637 GCA_043749875.1 Candidatus Eiseniibacteriota bacterium
GGCGAACTGGACGACCTGCCGGAGCAGGCGTTCTACATGCGCGGGGGCATCGACGAGGCCATCGCCGCGGCCGAGAAGATGAAGGCGGGCGTCTAGATCATGGCGAACCTGTTCAAGCTCAGCATCCTCACGCCGGAGCGGTCGGTGTTCGAGGGCGACGTTCAATACGTCCAGGCTCCCGGCACCGAGGGTTACTTCGGCGTGCTGGCGCACCACGCGGCGCTGGTCTCGGCGTTGGCGAGCGGTACGCTGACCGTGCGCGGTGCAGGCGGCACGGAGGAGCGCTGGGACGTGACCGGCGGGTTCTTCGAGGTGTCGAACAACAGCGCGACCGTGCTGGCGGACTCGGTGGGGCCAGCGAAGGGGTAGTGATGTGCCGCGGCGCGGCCGACCGTGCCGGACCATCGAATAAATCCGCGCAGCGGGGGCCGGACTCAGGCTCACGAATGCGCGAACGAGCCGCCCGGAGGCAGGATGCCACCGGGCGGTTTCGGTTGTTCGGGGAGGCGCTGGCGCACCATGTAAATCCAGCGCTTGCCGCTGGGATCTCAGGCGCGCGCCTGCCGACCTGCCCCGCCTGTCCCGCCTGCCCGGCGAGTGGCGGCCGAGGGCGTGAATCCTGAGAACCTCTTCCCGGATGCATTTTTCGGACAGCTCACCCCACCTGTCCTATCGAAGCGGGAGAACGACCCGCTGCCACAGGACCAGCCAGCACTGCGAGGTAGCCGCCATGAACCCCACGACCAGCAGCATCCAACCGCTCTCGGTGAAAGCCGCGAACCTGACCCTCGCCGGCGCCCGGCAGGCTGCACAGCTCGCCTCGAACATCGCCGGCGTCGCCACGCAGTGGTCCGAGCTGAAGCGGGTCGCGTCGGACGCGGCGCATGACGCGCGCGAGGCGGCGGAGCGGGCGTTGCTCATGGCCGAATGTGCGGCAGTTGCCTCGAAGGAAGACACGATACGTGCGCTGGCCGCCGACGCATGGGCGTCGGTCCAGCGTGCTATGGATGCGGACCAGCGGGTCACGCAGGCGATCGCAGCACTCTACGCCTGAACCTCCGAGTCGCAAACGCTCGAGGCCCCGGACGACAACCACGTCCGGGGCCTCGTCGTCGTTCAGGCGCTACGGTTCACCATCCCGTACCGCCCAGCTGCTTCCACAGGAACGTGAACGCTAGCGCTGACATGAACGCCTGCTGCTTGTTGTTCGCGGAGCCGCCGTGGCCGCCCTCGATGTTCTCGTAATACAGCACGTCGCTGCCCATCGCCTCCAGCTTGTGCACCATGCGGCGCGCATGGCCGGGGTGCACACGGTCGTCACGCGTGGAACTGGTGAACAGCGTGCGCGGGTACTTCACGCCGTCCTTGAGCAACTGGTAGGGCGAGAACTTCTGAATGTAGGCCCACTGTTCGGGCACGTCGGGATCGCCGTATTCGCCCATCCACGACGCGCCCGCGAGCAGATGGCTGTAGCGCTGCATGTCGAGCAGCGGCGCCTGGCATACGACAGCACCGAACAGCTCGGGGTATTGCGTCAGCATGTTGCCGACGAGCAGCCCGCCGTTGGAGCCGCCGATGCAGCCGAGGTGTGCGGGCGACGTGACTTTTCGAGAGATCAGATCGCGCGCCACGGCGCTGAAGTCCTCGTAGCAATGGTGGCGGTTCTCCTTCACGCCGCCGTTGTGCCAGGCCGGCCCGAACTCGCCGCCACCTCGAATATTCGCCACCACCAGCACGCCGCCGCGCTCTAGCCAGCCCGAGCCCTGCACGCCGCTGTAGTAGGGCAACTCGGGCACCTCGAAGCCGCCGTAGCCCGTGAGCACGGTGGGGGCGTGGCCGTCGAGCACCAGGCCCTTCGGGGCCACCTCGAAGTACGGGATGTGCGTGCCGTCCAGCGACACGGCCTCGTGCTGCATCACACGGTGGCGGCTGCCGTCGAAGAACGCTGGCGTCTGCTTCAACTTCTCACGCGACGCCTTGCCCACGCCGCCCAGGTACAAGCTCGTGGGCGAGAGGAAGTCGGTGATCGTGAGCCAGTAGTCGTCCGACGTCAGGTTGTCCACGCCACCGGCGTCGATGGTGCCGAACTCGGGCAGCCCGGTCACGGGCGTCATCGCCCATCCCCTGGCGCCGGGTTTCGCCACGTACACGCGGCTGCGCACGTTGTCGAGTACGGTCAGGAGCAGCGCACCGTGCGTGCTCGAGAAGCCCGACAACGACGTCCGCGACGTCGGCGTGAACAATGCCTCCACGTTCTTCTGGCCAGCCATGAACTCGTCGAAGCGCGCGCTCACGAGCGAGCCCGCCGGGAATGTCTTCCCACCCACGGTCCACGCCGTGCGCAATTGGACCAGCAGCCACTCGCGCCACACCGAAGCGTCGGCGTCGTCGGGCTTGTCGATATTCACCAGCTTCCCGTCGCGCCGCAGGAACAGCTCGTTCGAGTAGAACGTGATGGCGCGATTCACGAAATCGCGCTCGAAGCCGGGGGTGTGGTCGCGGTAGGCGCCCACGCCGACATCGCTGGCCGGCCCTTCGTAGACGAGCGTCGCAGCACTCAGCGGCGTACCGCGGCGCCATTCCTTGACGATGCGCGGGTAGCCGGACGTGGTCATGGTGGTGGAGTCGAACGCGAAGCCCACGTACAGGCGGTCGGCGTCGAGCCAGCCGGCGTCGCTCTTGGACTCGGGCAGCGTGAAGCCGTCGGGCACGAATTGCTTGGTGACGAGGTCGAACTCGCGCACCACGCTGGCGTCGGCACCGCCACGCGACAGCGACACGAGGCAGCGACGGTTCGCGGGCTCGAGTGTTCTCGCGCCCTCCCACACCCAGCTCTCCTTCTCGGCCGCGCCCAGCGCGTCCAGGTCGAGCACCGTCTCCCAGGCCGGCGAGGGCTTGCGATACTCCTCGAACGTGGTGCGCCGCCACAGCCCGCGCTCGTGCCGGGCGTCGCGCCAGAAGTTGTAGTAGTGCTCACCGATCTTCGACACGAACGGGATGCGCTCGTCCGAGTTCAAGATCGCGAGGAACTTGTCGTCGAGCGTCTTGAACTCGGCGCGCTGCGCCAGTTCCTGCGTCGAGCGCGTGTTCTGTTCGGCCACCCACTGCATGGACCGCGCACCGGTGACGTCCTCGAGCCATAGCGCGGGATCAGGGGGCGTCGGGGCAGCGTGTGTGAAGGATGGCATCGTGGTCATGAGCACCATGAGGATGAATAGTCGTCGCATCGGGATCTCCGGGTAGGAGAGGCGAGGGTGCGGAAGGGCGGCACTCTCTCAGTCCGGCGGGGCGCAGGGCAAACCCCGCCCGACGAGCGCGGCGCATGAGCCGTTGCGCGCCTAGACCTCGGCCCGCCGCAGCCGCAGCGCGTTGGCGATGACCGAAACCGAACTCAGGCTCATCGCCGCGCCCGCGATGATCGGACTCAGCAGTGCTCCGAAGAATGGGTACAGCACGCCAGCCGCAACGGGAATGCCGAGCGTGTTGTAGACGAACGCGAAGAATAGATTCTGCCGGATATTGCGCATCATGGCGCGGCCGAGCCGGATGGCGCGCACGATGCCGCGCAGATCGCCCTTCACCAGCGTCACGCCGGCGCTCTCCATGGCGATGTCCGTGCCGGTGCCCATGGCGATGCCGACGTCGGCGGCAGCCAGCGCGGGCGCGTCGTTGATACCGTCGCCCGCCATGCCGACGATGCGGCCCGCAGCCTTGAGCGCGATCACCTTCGTATGCTTGTCCGCCGGCGTCACGCCGGCCTGGAAGTCGCGGATCCCGAGTCCGCGCGCGACCGATTCTGCGGTGCGCGCGTTGTCGCCGGTGAGCATGAGCACGTTGACGCCGAGTTCGCGCAGTTGCGCCAGAGCGTCCGCGGTCGTGGCCTTGACCGGGTCGGCCACGGTCAGGATGCCCGCGGCGCGTCCACCGGCTGCGACGAATATCGCTGTCTCACCGTTGGCCTGGTGCGGCGCCGCCAGCGCGTCGAGCGCCGCGACGTCGCTGGCGCCGTTCGCGCGCAGGTAGTCGGGTTTCCCGATCAGCACGCGCTGCTCGCCGACCGAGCCCGAGACCCCTCCGGCGGTCGTCGATTGAAAATCCTTCGCGGCCTCGAGCGGAATCTGCCGCTCACGGCCGGCGACCACCACCGCGTGCGCCAGCGGATGCTCGCTGCTCAGTTCGAGCGACGCGGCGAGCCGCAGCAGTTCGGCCTCGGAGAACCCGTTCACGGTCAGGATGCGCGCCAGCTTCGGCTTGCCTTCCGTGAGCGTGCCGGTCTTGTCCACGGCCAGGGTGTCGATGCGCGCGAGTTTCTCCATCGCCTCGGCGTTACGGATGAGCACGCCGAGTTGCGCGCCGCGGCCGATGCCGACCATGACGCTCATCGGCGTGG
The DNA here is from genome assembly GCA_043749875.1 of Candidatus Eiseniibacteriota bacterium. Classification (GTDB taxonomy): domain Bacteria; phylum Eisenbacteria; class RBG-16-71-46; order RBG-16-71-46; family RBG-16-71-46; genus JAIOPA01. The sequence continues at coordinate 4,391 of JAYVCN010000081.1, forward strand.
CCAGCCCCAGCGCGCACGGACAGGCGATGATGAGCACGGCGACCGCGTTGGTGATGGCGTAGGCGAGCCGCGGCTCGGGTCCCCACACGAACCAGACGCCGAACGTGAGCGCCGCGATTGCCAGTACCGTCGGCACGAACCACGCCGCGACGCGGTCGGCGAGCGCCTGGATGGGGGCGCGGCTGCGCTGCGCTTTCGCCACCAGTTCTACGATCTGCGCCAGCATCGTCTCGCTGCCCACGCGCTCGGCACGCATGACGATGCCGCCGGTGGTGTTCACGGTACCGCCCGAGAGCTTGTCGCCGACGGACTTCTCCGCCGGCAATGGTTCGCCCGTGAGCATCGATTCGTCCACCGACGTGTGGCCCTCCACGACCTCGCCGTCGACGGGGAGCTTCTCGCCGGGCCGCACGCGCAGCAGGTCGCCAGGATGCACGTCAGCCAGCGGCACGTCCAGGTCGCCGGCCGCAGTCACGCGCCGGGCGGTCTTGGGCGCGAGTCCCAGCAGCGCCTTGATCGCACCGCTCGTGCGCTGGCGGGCACGCAGCTCGAGCACCTGGCCGAGCAGCACCAGCACGGTGATGACCGCGGCCGCCTCGAAGTAGAGCGCCGGCTTCGCGCCGTGTCCCGCCGTCGCGGGGAATGCCCCGGGAGCCAGCAGCGCCACGACGCTGAACACCCACGCCGCGCCCACGCCGATGGCGATGAGCGTGAACATGTTGAGGCTGCGGTTCACGAGCGAGCGCGCGCCTCGCACGAAGAACGGCCAGCCCGCCCACCACACGACCGGCGTGCTCAGGGCGAACTGCCCCCAGCGCGACGTGTCGCCCATGACCCACGCGGCGTGGCTCCACGCCGGCACCGCGTGTGACATCGCGACCGCGAACACGGGCAGCGCGAGCGCTGCGCCGAGCCAGAACCGGAGCGTCATGCTGCGCAACTCGGCGCCGTCTGCTTCGGCGGGCGCATCGAGCGTGACGGTCTTCGGCTCGAGCGTCATGCCGCACTTGGGGCAGTTGCCGGGGCGGTCCTGTTCGATCTCCGGGTGCATCGGACAGGTGTAGACCGTTTGTTGCGGCGGCTTCCATGCGGGATTCCGTTCCAGCGCCATGCCGCACTTCGGGCAATCGCCCGGCTTGTCACTCTCGACTCCCGCGCACATCGGGCAGAAGTATTTCGCTGGCGCGGCCACGGCGGGCGGCTGGGCCGCCGTGGTCGCCGGGGCTGGCGCGGCAAGCGCGAGCGGCAGCGCCACCATGACGACCTCCGGCTCCGCGGGGTGCAGGAACTTCTGCCGGCAGCCTTCACAGCAGAAATAGAAGGTCTCGCCGTCCCGCTCCGCTTTCCGGGCGGAGGCTTCATTGACCGTCATGCCGCAGATCGGATCCCGGGCCATCACATGCTCCCATCCAGGGGGGCGGGTCGCTCGTGCTCGTAGCGTGCACAAGGTGTCGCGACACGTACCGGTGTCTCGCTATCGCTCGGGGCCGAACGTTCCCTCCCCAACACCCGGGCATCATATGCGAAATCCGTCCCGGAATCAGTCATCCCTTGGGAATGCCCACGACGGATTACTCATACCCGCCTCCCCGGGCCGCTGTATACGCGCATGCCCCCCCCGCCATGCGAGTGAGGAGTGTTCGCGTGGCAAGTCACCCGCTGGAACTCGTGCCGGTTTCGACCGCAGCGCCCGCAGCGCACGTCGCGCTCAAGCTCTGCCCGCTTTGTAAGTGCGGCCAGAGCGAGCTATTCCAGCGCATCACGGTGACGCGCGGGCCTGCTTCAGGTTCTTACGAGCTGCGGCGGTGTCTCGCCTGCGAGCTCATCTTCGTCGACCCGCGCCTCGAAGATGCCACGCTCGCGAAGCTTTACGACGAGGACTTCTACTTCTCGACCGGCTGGGCGCTCCGGGGCATCGCGGAACAGGTCATCCGCCAGATCCAGTGCACACGCCAGCGCCGCGTGCAGCGCTACGTTCGCTCGGGAGCGCTGCTGGACATCGGCTCCGGCGACGGCAACTTCGTGCATCACATGGCGAGCGAGGGCTGGCGGGCGACGGGCCTCGACTTCTCGCCGGCGGCGCAGACGCTGGCGGAGGCCCGCGGCGGTCGGGGCCGCTTCCTGTGCGGCTCCATCTTCGATCACGAGTTCGCGCCCGAGAGCATCGACGTGGTCACGCTGTGGCAGGTGCTCGAGCACATCGGGGAGACGCGGGAATTCCTCGAGCGCACGCAGGCGTTGATGCGACCGGGCGGCGTGTTCGTGGCCGCGGTGCCCAACATCGAGGGACTGTCGGCGCGGCTCACGGGCGCGCGCTGGTGGGGACTCGACGTGCCCCGTCACCTCGTGCACTTCTCGCCCCAGACGCTCTGCAACGCGCTCGAGCACGCCGGTTTCACGGTGATGCGCGTCAATCACCTGTCGCTGCAGTACGACCCGTACGGACTCCTGCACAGTTCGCTCGACTGGGTGTTCACGCGGCGCCACTTCCTTTCCGATTTCGCGAAGCAGCAGGTGCCCGCCGACGTCACCGCGGCCGAGTACGCCTGGAACGTGACAGCGCTGCTCGTGCTGGGTCCGCTGCTGGCGCCGGCGAGCCTGCTCGCCACCGCCACGGCGGCGTGCGTGGGACGTGGCGGCTTCATCGAGGTGTTCGCTCGTCGCGAATGACCTGGAACGTCACCCGTGCGCCTGCTGCCAGCACCAGCACCGCGGCCAGCAGCAGTGCGGGTTGCGGACCCAACTGCCGCGTGAGCCAACCAGCCAGGCTCACGCTCACCAGCAGCACCGAGCGCATGATGAAATCGCGCGTGCCGAACACGCGGCCGCGCAGGCCCGGTTCCGTGGCTTCTTGCAGTAGCGTCTCGGTGACCATGAGCGCTGGGGCGGCGGCCATCCCCATCAGGAATGCGGCCGTCACGAACATCTCGAAGCGCGTGGTGGCGGCGAACAGCAGCAGCCCGACGCCAGCCAGCACCAGCCCGGCGGCGAGGAGCCGGGGTCGCGGCAGGCCGCGGCCAGCGGTGTTGAGCCACCCCGCGCTCACCGCGCTGCCCACCCCCAGCACGGCCATGAGCACGCCCAGGCGCGCCATGCCCGGGACACTGACCGCGCGCTGCAACTGGAGGTTGCCCGCCACGTGCAGGAACCCGCCCGCGAACCACACCGTGGCCAGTGTGGAGAGCGCCAGGCCGACGCGCGGATTCGTGCGCACGATGTGAAACCCCGCGCGCAACTGCTGCAGGTAGCCGCGCAGCGTCGGCGCGTGCGCGTCCGGGTGGCGCGGGGCCGGGGTGTGACGGATCAACAGCAGCGCGGCCACGGACACCAGGTAGGTCGCGCCATTCAGGTAGAGCGCGCTCGTCCAGCCGCGGTGATCGATGAGCCAGCCGCCGCCGAGCGAACCGACGGCCGCCGCGGCGATGCCGGCGGCGGTCAGCCACGTGTTGGCGGTGAGCAGCTGGGGTGCCGCGATGATCTCGGGCGTGAACGCGCTCTTCGCCGGCAAGAAGAACACGCCACATGTGAACAGCAGGAACAGCGCCACGAACACCGGTGTCACGCTGCGGGTGAACAGGTAGAGCACCGGGACCAGCAGGATGATGCACGCTCGCAGCAGGTCAGCGCTCACCATCACGCGCCGAAGATCGCGGCGGTCCACCCACGCGCCCGCGAACGGCGCGAACAGCAATACCGGCGCCAGCATCACGTTGGCGAGCGCCGTCAGCAGCAGTGACGAACGTGCGTCATGAAACGCCTGCGTGTGCGCGGCGAGCAGCGCGATGAGCGCCAGGTAGGTGACGCGTTCGCCCACCAGCGACACCAGTTGACCCCACCACAGTGCCGAGAAGTTCCGCTGGCGGAACAGTGGCGGGTGGGTCGGCGGCAGCGCCATCGGCTCCTCACGCATCGTGCGCCGGAGTCTATCAGCGCGGGGCAGCAGGTGCGGAAATACGCAGGGGGCAGCTCACCGAGCCGCCCCCTCGTCGTGACGTCCCAATCACCGCATGTCAGTCGATCAGGATCATCTTCCGCTGGGCGACGTCCTTGCCAGCCATGAGTCGATACAGGTAGACACCGGTCGGCAGCCGATTGCCGTGCTCGCCGATGCCGTTCCACGTCAACGTGTGCATGCCGGGCGCGAACGAGCCGCGCGCGAGCGTCTTCACCATGCGGCCGCTGACGTCGAACACCTCCAGCCGTACGTCCCGCTCGCTCGACAGCGTGAAGCGCAGCGTCGTGCTGGGGCGGAACGGGTTCGGCTGGTTCTGCATCAGCGCGAACTCGAGCCCCAGGTCTGAAGCGGAGGTGTTCAGGAATGCCGCATCGCCGCCCGTCGGTGCCGGAGCCAGGGCCGCCATGGCGCCCGCGGTGATCGAGGCGGGCAGGTCGTCATCAGGCAGGTGATGCGCGTGGATCACGCACTCCTCACCGACCAGCACCGTGCGGGCGTAGATCGCGCCCTGCAGCGTGACTTCCTCGCCCAGCACGATGCGCGCGCCCGGCGCGATCAGCGAGCCGTGGAACACGGACCCGCTCCCCAGCCGGAGCGTCTTGTTGCCGCAGTGCACGTAGACGCGCAGGTGCGTGCTGCGTTCGGCGTCGCCCGACGAGATGCTCGCCCCGTTCATCATCGACAGGTTGTCCATGAGGTCGAGAGTCGTGCGCTCGGTCGGCCGAATCGGCATCTCGCCCGACGCCGTGAGCTGATCCCGCGTGCCGTTCTCGTCGTAGATCAGCTTGGCCCCAGACTGGAGTGCCAGCGTCTTGAACACGTACTGGCCGCTGCCCAGGATCAGCTTGCCGCCGTTCCTGACCAGTACGTTGGCATAGCTGCCCGGCGCCAGCCGCAGCGTGGCCGCCGCCGGCAGCGTGATGTTCGTGAGGCCAGCCGAGACGCTCGGCAGCGCCGGCATGGTGAGCGGGGCGAAGTACTCCACGAAGCCACCCACGACGCCATCCTGCAGCGTGATGCCGGAGGACAGTGACGCGCTGCCGCGTGCCATGACGCTGCCGGCGATCATCGTGGAGTCGCCGTCGACACGGATGTTGCCGCCTGCGGTGAGGTCACCGTACAGCGTGTGCGGGTGCTCCTCGGCTGTGACGCGCAGGAGTCCGTTCGACCACAGATCTCCGAGCAAGTCCTGCTCCGTACCCACGACCAGCGTATCGGTGGCGAACAATGCCAGCCCGCTGAATACCGGATTGGGCGCCGGGACGCTCGACGGATCGAACACCGGCAGGTTGAGGAACGGCTGCACCGGGGCGCCGGCGCCGCTCCTGCCGGTGGATCGCAGCGTGAACGTGGCGTTCGCCGCCTGTCCCGCAATGCCAAGGTCACTCAGGATCGACAGCTCGGTGCCGGGCGCACCGTTCTGCACGATGATCTCCGGGTGGTCGAACGGAGCCCGGTTCCAACGCACGCGATCGTCGGTGAGCGAGCGCAGGAAGTCCGCGAGCGCGGCCTTGCGGTTCGGGTGACCGATCAGGCCCTTCACGCGGTGGATCTCGGGATCCAGGTTGCTCATGTTCTCGTCGTGGAAGTTGCCGCCACGCGAGTAGAACTCGAGCACGTGCTGCAGCGACGCGATGCTGCCGTTGTGGAAGTAGGGCCCATTCAACTCGACGTTGCGCAGCGTCGGCGTCTTGAACGCGCCGTCCGCCGCCACGCGTTCGTTCGGGTCCATGGGGGGAGACAGCTGGGAGTCATCGACGCTGCCGAGCTGCAGCGCCTCGCGTCGAGCGATCGACAGCGGGTTGCCGAACGGGTCGTTGCCGCCGACACCGAGGTCCTCGCCGGTGGGCCGCACGCCGATGTTGTAGAAGCCGCCGTCGTAGACGGCGGTGCGATGGTCGCCCATCACCATGCGCTCGATCATCCCATCCTTCGTGACCGGGTCCAGCCGGGCGCTGAACGTGGCGCCGGTGAACTCCGCTCCAGCGTGGCAGCCGATGCAGTTGCCGGTCTTACTGTTCATGAACAGCTTGAGCCCGAACTGCTGCTGCGGCGTGAGCGCGGAAGCGTTGCCTTCGGCGAACCGGTCGTACGGTGCATCGTCGGAGACGAGCGTGGACTCGTACAGGTTGATGGCGAGTCCCCACAACATCGAGAAGTTCGCCTCCATGACCGTGTACTGGTCGGTCGCCAGCGCGTGGCCGGGCGCCGGAGCCGACACGCCGGGGATCACTTCGAGTGCCGCGTTCACCACCCGGTCGGAGTTCCACCATTTGGCCGCGAACGCCTTCTGGATCATGTCGGCGTAGGTGGTGTTCAATCCGGTCCCGCCGGTGATGGCCAGATCGCCGAGCACGCTGTCATCGAGGTTCACGTGCTGGGTGGCCAGCGGCTGCAGCGACAGCATCTTCTTGCCCAGCTTCAGCCAGTTGCGGCCGGCGGCCGACATCTCGGTTCCGTTGTTCGGCGGCCCGACCGCCTGCGACGACAGGCTGGCGTTGTCGAGCGACACGTGCACCCTGGCGAGCTCGCCCAGATCGGAGATCTGAAGTACGCGTGCATTCGGGTCGGCGTCGCCGAATGGGTTGCGGCCGTTGAACCGCCGGTTGGCGCGACCGTCCCAGAAGTTGCGCACGTTGAACACGGCATTGATCACCGAGGGCGTGTTGCGTCCGGTGACGCGGCGCGTGTTCAGGCCGTTCACCTGGAAGCCGTTTGGGTCGGGCGAGCCCACGATGTTGTCGCGCGCGCCGCCCAGCACGATGTCGAGGAACGACGCGTTGTGCACCCCGTGCGATCCCGACACGTCATCCTTGCTGCGGATGCGCGTGGAGGCGCGGTCATCGGGATTCACCAGTTGGTGGAACGGGAACTGGTTCGCGGCGTAGGTGTGGTTCGGACCGCCCACGTCAAAGAGACCGTTCGCACCCGGGTTGAGCTGGTTGACGATCCGGGTGTCGGCGCCGGCCTGGAAGTGGCACGAGGCGCACGCGGTCTGTCCGTCCCCGCCGACCTGGAGATCCCAGAACAGCGCTTTGCCGAGCGCGATGGCGGCGGATCTGTTGACGACGAACTGGTCGAGATCGCCCGGCAGTGGCACGTGCACCGTCTTCAAAGACGGCGGGGGCGTGGGCGCGGGGTGGGGGATGACCTGGACCGGTGCGGATACGGTGGCCGTCTGGGCATTCACGACCACGGAGACACACTCGAGGGCAAAAATGCCCACGGCGAAGACAGGCAGGAGTCTGCGCAAGGCGACCTCTGAGGGGACCGCGACAGGCAGTGCCGCGGTGGGGAGATGCTTCAGCCGAGACAACCCGGATCAGGGATCACGGGTCGGAGAGGTCTCGGCCGGGCGGAGAGAGAGAGGCGCATCTTGAAGCACATGAAATTTTTACTGGGTTGCCGCGAAGATCGGCGGCGGGGCGGTCCTTCGGCCGCGAGTGGAGTGGGCGGCGGCGGCACGACTTTCTTGATCAGGTGCGCAAGGACAAACGGCGGAGTTCAACCCGGGCCCACTGCGCCCTGCGAGAAACACAGCGGTTCCGTGCCGATGTTGCGGAGGGCAACTCGTCACGGCAGTCAGACGACGTAGTGAGGGCTGCTACGTGCGTCGCCCGACCCACCGGGTTGAATCTTCCAGCTTTCAGCCACGCGGCAGTCGCGGGTGCCCTGCTCATGCGGCAGAATGTCCTTGGCACAACAGCAGTATTGCGAATGAATGCAGCACGTTCACGAAGATTTTCGTTCCGAGGCAAGCGCTGCGTACGATTATTGGTGGTAGCAAAACGTCGCACAGTGACGTCATACAAACACACGCTACGAGTGCCTATGTGGCTCCCCGCACTTCGCTCCATGTGCAAGACGAGCAGTCCAGTTGCGGTTGAATTGTGTGTGCACTCACCCAATGTCGGGCGCTTTTTTCGTGTTTCGGTGCGCTCGAGGGGCTGCGTGCTAGTGTTCGCGGTTCCCTTTGCGATCCCAGGCAGTGAACTGGAGGCGACATGGATTGGTCGGTCGTGGGGCTCAACTTCTTCTACGCCATCCTCGGCGTCGTGCTCATGTTCGTGTCGTACCGCGTCATCGACCTGCTGACGCCCGAGGTCAATTTTCCCGAGGAATTGCGCAAGGGTAACGTGGCGGTGGCCATCTTCATCGCCGCCATCTTCCTGTCGGTGGCCATGGTCATCGCGAAGGCGCTCAACTGAGCCTGCACGTGGCATCGCAGCAGCCTCGGCAGCCGCGTTCGCGCCGGAGGCGCCCGGGGCGCGTTTCGCGCGCGCTGCGCACGCTGGCACTGGCCGGCCTGCTGGTGCTGGGCGCGCATGCGCCTGCATTCGCTGCGGCACGGCCGCGGCCGGACCGCTACGACGAATCCTTCCGCAAGTACAGCAAGCGCTACTTCGGGCCACAGTTCGACTGGCGCGTGTTCAAGGCGCAGGGGCTCGCCGAGAGCAATCTGGACAGTGCGGCGCGCAGCCACGTGGGCGCACGCGGCGTCATGCAGCTCATGCCGTCGACCTACCGCGAGGTGAGGTCCCGCAATCCGGACATCCAACGCCCCATAAACGACCCCGATTGCAACATCGCCGCCGGCATCTCCTACGACCATAGGCTGTGGCATCAGTGGGAGCGGGATTCGGTGGGCTTTCACCGACGCGAGTTCATGTTCGCCAGTTACAACGCCGGGCGTGGCACCATCATCGATGCCCAACGCGCGGCCCGCGCGGCGCTGCTCGACGCGCGCGTGTGGCCCAGCATCGAGACCGTTGCGCCGCGCGTGCGCGGGTGGCGCTACCGCGAGACGATCGGCTATGTGCAGAAGATCGAGCTGCACCTGTCCAGGCTGGATGACAAAGGCCGGGTGACGGAGCAGCCTCCTCCGCGCTGACCGTAGCGGCCGGCTGGATCTGGCCAAGCGGCTGCCGTCCTTGAGGTTACAGCGCCATGGCTGCGCGGCGCGAGCGGCGTGTTCTGTGGTACCGAACTCCCTCACCTCCGAAAGAACGCGTCATCACAACAATTCGACTGCTCGGGTGCATTTTCCAGCGCAACGTCCCACCTGTCATTGCGAGGCGGGGAGGAGAGACCCCGCAGCGAAGGCGGCCACGGGCGGGGAGGAGAGACCCCGCAACGATGGCCGCCACCCGAAATCACAAAGAGGACAGCCACCATGAGCCCCGCGACGATGACCCAGACGAAGGATCCCAAGGCCGGTTTGAACCTGAGCGTGTCCGGTGCGCGTCGCGCGGCCGAACGGGCCAGGAACGCGGCGAGCATGGCGGGAGACTGGGCGAATCGCGCAGGCGTGGGGCTGGCCGAGGCGGCCGAAGCGGCGAGCGCGGCCGAGCGTGCCGCGCTTGCTGCGGACCGCGCGGCGAATGCAGCGTCGCTGGAAGAGATCCGCTGTGAGGCCGCGATCGCGTGGGCCGCAGTGGAGGCGGTGCTGGACGCTGATCGCAGGGCGAGCGCGGCGATCACCGCCGCGATGTGGGCCGAACTGGACCGCCGCGTGTCGCTGGAGACGGGCCAGGCGGCGTAACTCAGATCCGGAACATCGAAGTTCGAGCCGCCCGGAAGCCGTCGCTGCCGGGCGGCAGGTCTTTGCTGGCCGCCAGGGCTCGAGGCTGCGCCCAGCAGCGCCCGCGGGTGCGTGCGCCCAGCGCCAGGGCGGTCTGCCCCAGGCGAGGGCCTGCTCCGGGCCGTCGCTCCGTGTACGCCGCACGATGCGTTCATGCGGAACGCCGACCGCCGCGCCAAGCCGTTCTCGCGCCGACAGGTTGATCTCGCGCCCCGACCGCGAACTGCACGACGCATCCGGCGGCATCCGTGGTCCGTCGATTGCGTTGGATACGCGGCAGACCCTCGGAGGAACGCCGTATGTCCAGCTCGAACAGAATCCTTCCCGGCACGTTCGTCGTGCTGGCCATGTTGTCGGTCCTGCCCGGCTGCTCGACAGCCCCGCTCACGGCGCCGCCCGCGACACCCACGATCGCACCACCCGGGCTGGTGGCACCCGCGCCGCCGAGCCGCTTGTCGGTGCCCAATGGTCTGCTGGGCACGACCACGCTCCTCGACAGCACCGTGGCGGCGCTCAACTGGCAGCTGGTCAAATCCGTCCCCGTGCCCGCTGGCGTGGACACGGTGGTGACCGGCAGTCACTACGCGCTCCGGTTCTCCAAGGGCTCGCTCGACAAGCTGCAGATCATCACCATCCAGGAGTACGACCCGGGCGTGCTCGACGTGAAGTTCGGTCCGCACGGCACGCGCTTCGGCACGCCGGTCATGCTGTCCATCGACTTCGCCGGCACCAAGTCCGACCCGCGCACCGGCTACGCCGACGCGAGCGAGCCTGTGCTCTGGTACCTGAACGAGATCACGAACCACTGGGAGGAAGTTCCCGGCGGGACCACCGACTGGGTGCACCTGAAGTACATCGTTCCGCTGGAGCACTTCTCGCGCTACGTGCTCGGGGGCAAGGCGGGCTGGAAGCACACGCCGAGCACCGAGAGCGACGACTGAGCCGGAACTGCTGAGTCGCACCCACCCGGCCCCGTTCGCTGGAGCTCAGCGGGCGGGGCCGGCGTCCGTTCGCGGCACCCGCACCATGCGTTCGAACAGTTGCGTGAGCGCTTCGTCCGGCGCCTCGCACAGCCCGCAGTGCACGGGTGAGAGCTGCAGCACCGTACTGCGCGGCGCCACCAGCCAGTGGAAGCGTTCACGCTGCGACAGCCGGCCGATGGGGCCACTGTCGAGGCCGCCCGCGGCGATGCGCGGCACCGCCAGCAGGTGCTCCTCGATGAGCGCCATGTCCGCGCCGGGCAGGAGCGCCAGCACCCGCGCGCGATCCAACTCGACGCGCGCCGCGAGGAAGTCGCGCTCGCGGCAGAACAGCACCACGCCCGCGTTCACGAACTCCTCGCGCTCGACGCGTGGCACCACGCGCAAGAGCGCGTAATCAAACGACAGCAGCGCGGGCACGTTCGGCCTCCTCCACGAACAACGGTGCGGCCGCGAGGCGGCGCTCGAGGTGGCGCAGGTAGGCGGCGCGGTGCTCGGCGCGCGAGCCGAAGCGCGGCTCGTCGCCGAGCCACTCATCCGGGACCTCGGCCAGCACCCGGGCCAGCACCTCGGGGCCGAGGCGTGACGCGAGAAGCTTTCCAGCCCCCGCGACATCGCTCGCCCACGGCAGCAGCACGTGGTCCTTCACCGCCGCGAACGGCGATCGGCTGCGTGCGACCTCGTCGTCCCAGTGGTGATGGAAGTAGAGCGCCGCGCCATGGTCGATGAGC
>JAYVCN010000082.1:0-7008 GCA_043749875.1 Candidatus Eiseniibacteriota bacterium
TAGCGCAGCAGCGCCTGGCCTTCGCGCCGGGCCCACTGGCCCGTGACCTTGCGCACGCGGACGACGCGCCCCTGCCAGCGGAAGCGGATGGGGCGCATGGAACCGTCCACGAACGCGGTCAGCACATCCACCGGATCGTTGAGGGATTCGAACATGGCTCATGGTTGGCACCTTGCTCAGCCTAGTGCACGGATGGGCAGTAGAGCAAGCACATCCTCGATGGCCCTCACAGCCCTCGCGCGTCAGCCGCCGGAAAAACGTCGGGTCTGTTTGTTCGCGGGGACCCCACTGCGTGGCCCCACTCTCAAACAGACCCGACGTTTTTCCGGCTACGACAGCTTCGGCGTGGCGCGCCGAGTCAGCACACTCGGTCGGCCCGCCCCTAGGCTTTCGCCTCTTCGCGCGCCACGTCCTGCGCGCGCCGCACCATGGACAGGAACGCGCTCGCCAGCATGACGATGGCGCCGATCCAGACCAGGTTGATGAAGGGCTTCGTGCTCACCTCGACGGCGAGCGTCTGGCTGTCCTTGGAGCGCTCGGTTCCTGGCAAGGCCAGCATGACGCGGCCGCCACCGTTGGGGTCGGCGTTCATGATGTTGACGATGCCACCGCTGGGCAGGTAGGCCGGCGTCGTGGTGCGCTTGGCGTCAGACATGGACACCACGAGCGTGGGCTTCAACGGCACCGTGCGGCCGCCGATGTCGGCGAGCACGTTGGCAGTGAGCTTCATCTGTCCCTCGCCCGGCTCGGGCAGGAAGCTCTCGAACGTGTACTTCACGTTGCCCACCTGCTTGGTCTCGCCCACCGCGAACCAGGTGCCCCCGCTGCCCTGGCCGCCGACCATTTCGAGCGGCGAGATGTAGATGTCGTGCGTGAGGAAGCGCTCGATGTGCGGCTTCTTCATGTAGCCCTGATTGTAATCGCTCCAGTAGAATTTCGCATTGGCGGTGAAGCTCCGCTCGGGCGCGACCACGGCGATGATGGCGTGGTCCTTGCCCTCACGGTCGCGCTGCATGCCCGTGAACGTCATGTCGAAGCCGAGCGCCTTGCGCGACTCGCCGCGCGGCAGCTGGACCTGCTCCGAGAGCCCGTATCCGCTGGAGGCGATGACGCCGATGATCAGCACGGAGGCACCCATGTGGCCGAGGAACGCAACGCCGTGCTTCCACGACGCCTTGAAGCCGCGCAGCGTCACCATGGTGTTGGCCGCAAGCGCGAACGCCATCGCGAACACGATGGCGGCCGGCATGGGCTGGCGAACACCGAGCACCGCCGCGACGACCGCGACCACGACACCGAATGCCGCGGCCGGCAGGACAGCCTTCAGGAACGCCTCGGTCTCGTGCTGGCACCAGCGCAGCAGCGGCGCGATGCCGAGCAGCAGGCCCATGGCGATCGCGAGCGGGGCGTTCACCAGGTTGTAGTAGCTCGTCTGCACGTTGCTCGGCGGGCCGAACATCCGCGTGATGAGCGGCGCGCTCATCCCGACCGCTATGAGCAGGCACATGAGCATGAACACGAGCTGGCCGAGCCACATGAACGACTCACGCGAGAACGCGCCGAGTGCCTGCGGCGCCTTGGGGATCTCGCGCAGGCGGGACACCAGCAGGCCGTAGCCGACGAGCCCGGCGGCGGCCACGAACAGCAGCAGGAAGCCGCCGAGGCCGAACGGCAGGTTCCAGGTGTCGCTGGCGGCGAAGGAGTGCACCGAGAAATCCGCGAGCACGCCGCTGCGTGTCAGGAACGAGGCGTACAGCACCAGCACGTAGCTGGTGATGGCGAGGAAGAAGTTGGTGCGCCGCAGCGACCCGGTGACGCGCTGCACGAGCAGGCCGTGCAGCAGGCCGATGTTGGCGAGCCACGGGATGAGCGAGCCGTTCTCGACCGGGTCCCAGCCCCAGTAGCCGCCCCAGCCCAACACCTTGTAGGCCCACACGCCGCCCATGATGAAGCCCGTGGCCTGGATCGCCGTGGAGAACACCACCCACGGCAGCACCGGCTTGACCCAGCCGTCGTAGTCGCGCTTCCACAACGCCGCACAGGCGATGGCGAACGGCACCACGAACGAGGAGAAGCCCGTGAACAGGATGGGCGGGTGGATCGTCATCCAGTAGTCTTGAAGCAGCGGATTGAGCCCGGCGCCGTCGGTGAAATGCTGCACGCTGTGAAGGAACGGCCCACGAATCACGCCGAGGAACGTCAGCAGGATGACCGGGATGTTCAAGAAGAACATGGCCGGCTGCATGAGCGCGCTCTTCCAGCGCATGAGCACGAGGCCGAGCGTGGTGGTGATCAGCGCCCACAGCAGGAATGTGCCCTCCTGCCCGCCCCAGAACGCCGCGTAGACGTAGTACGACGGCATGTCCTTGGACGAGTAGTCGTGCACGTACTGGAATTGGAATTGATGGTGGAACAGGATCCACCACAGGAACACCGCACCGCCCAGCAGGCCCAGCCACTGCACGCGGAACGCCGCGCGCGCCACGGGTGCGGCGTCGGCACGGCCGGCGAGCACGCCGAGACCGGCGACCCCGGACGTGAGCGCCGCGAGGAACGCCAGCCAGCACGCCACCTGCCCCCAGCTCAGAGCACCTGTCGAGGTGAGCACGGCACCCGCCAGCCCCACGGGCACGATCAGGGCGAGCGCGGTGACGAGTTCGGAACGCTTCACGAGGTGACGCCCTTTGCTGCCTTATCGGCCTCCGCCTGGTACTTGGACGGGCACTTCACGAGCAGTTGCTGGGCTTCGAAGTGATCGCCCTGGAACTTGCCGATGGCCACCACGCTCACGGCCTGGTCGAAGTTGCCGGGGATGATGCCGCGGTACTCGACCGGCATGACGTCCCCGGCCTCGTCGCGCAGCTTGAACTGGAGGAACTGCTCCTCCGGCTTCAAGACGTAGTCCTTGTCCGCCAGCTTGCCGTTCACCTGCACCAGCCCGCTCGCGCTGCGCGCCTCCTTGAACCCGATGTACGGGGTCATGGTGCGCTTGAAACTGGTGACGCCCACGCCCGCGGCCACCGCGAGCAACACGATCGCGACGACGATCTTCAAGTTCATCGCTTCTCCATCTCGTTGAGGCGGCGCTCCACGCGCAGGATCCAGACGAACAGCAGACCCCACACCAACAGCGCGACGCCGAGTACCACCCAGTTGCGGTCCATATCCAGTCCTTGGGGTTACGCCAGCAGGCGCCGCTCGAGCCGGGACACGCGCACGCGCAGCATCTGCAGCCATGAGTAAAGGAAGGTGAAGCCCACGAGCATCGACAGGAAGCACCAGCGGATCAGCGGGTCCATGTCGACCTTGCCCCGGGTGTTGATGATCGGGTCGGGGTGCAGCCCGGAATAGATGCGGGGCACGACGAAGATCAGCGGCGGCACCGCCACGAATGCGATCAGCGAGTACACGGCCGAGAGCCGGGCGCGCTTCTCCTCGCCTTCGATGCTCCCGCGCAGCGCCAGGTACGCTCCGTAGAGCAACAGCACGAAGAAGATGCTGGTCTCGCGCGGGTCCCAGTTCCAGTACGAGCCCCACATCGCCTTGGCCCACAGCGAGCCGGACACGGTGGCGGCGATACAGAACAACAGCCCGAGCTCGGCAGCCGCGGCGGCGTGGTCGTCATGCTTCAGGTCACGCTTCCACAGGTAGAGCGCGCTGTGCAGCATGGACCAACCCAGTGCCACGACGGTGATCCACGCGGCGGGGATGTGGAAGTACAGCACCCGCGTGGTCTCCTGTAACACGGGAACGAGCGGAGCCTGCAACAGCGCCACGATCATCGTGACCGCGAGCCAGACGAAGATTCCGATGCGCCAGATCATCCATGCCTCCTGGAGTGTCGGGTGGCGACACTTCCCGCCCCCGAGTCAGTCCTCCCAGAGATGGTCGTAGAGTAACAGGCTGACACCGAGCAGTGCTACAGCATACGCCGCGAGCAGGCGCGCATCGGCGGCGATGCTGCCGCCTTCCCACTGTGCACGAGTACCCGCAACGCCGGCCGCGAGGACCGGTAGCAGCAAAGGAAGTGAGACGCCGGCAAACAGCGCGCCGCGACTGCGCGTCTGCGCGATCACCGCGCCGACGAGCGTGCTGGACGCAGCCAACGATAGCGTGCCGAGCCCGAGGATTGTCAGGAACTGTCCCCAGTGCAGGCTCGGCGCGCCGGTCAGCACCAAGAACATCGGCACGGTGATCGCCTCGACTACACAAAGAAAGATGAGGTTGAACAGGAGCTTGCCCAGTGCGATCTGGGTGGGCGAGGCGATGAGCCGCAGCAGTAGCATGGTGCGGCTCTCCATCTCGCGCACGAAGGCGTGGCTCATGGAGGAAAGTGATGCAAAAAGCAATGTCACCCACAGCAAGGCTGCGAGCAGGTCGGGGCGGTCGGGGATGCGGCCCGCGGCAAACGTGACCGCGGTGAGGCTCGTGACCGCGAACAGCACTGCGGCATTGAGCCCGTAGCGCGTGCGCCACTCGCTGCGGCACTCCTTACGAAGGATCGCCCAGACCGTGGCCGTGGAGCTCGAGGCGGCGTTCGGCAAGCTGGATCTCCTGTGCGTCGTTGGTGGCGAGGAGGACGAGCCCGCGCGACGCCTGGCGCGCCACGACGGCGCGCACCACGTCACGGCCGGCGTCGTCCAGGTGACTTCCGGGTTCATCGAGCAGCAATAGCGGTGGCTGGTGTAGCAGCGCGAACGCGATCCGCAGCCGCTGCTTCATGCCGCTCGAGAACGCCGCCACGCGGTCGTTCGCGCGCGGCGAGAGCCCCACCTGCTCGAGCGCTTCGGCCGCGGCGCGGCTCGGCGAGACGAGGCCGCGCGTCTCGCCCGCGAACACCAGGTTCTCGGCGGCGGTGAACTCCTCGTAGAATGCCAGTTCCGGCGTGGCGAGCCCGAGCACGGTGCGGCGCTGGCGCGGCGGCAACTCGCGACCGTCCACGCGCAGCGACGTGCGTCCCGAGCTCGGCGGCAGGAGGCCGGCGAGGATGCGCAGCAGCGTGCTCTTGCCGCTGCCGTTGACGCCGGTCACGGCCACCGCGCCGGGTCCGTCGAACGCGAACTCGAGGCCGGCGATGCCCGTCTGCCTGCGGCCGAAGCGATGCGAGAGCTGCTCCCCGTGCACGCTCACGGCGGCAAGCAGGCTCACGCTCACGCGCGCGCTTCCCGCGCCGGCGGCGCCGTATCCAGTGGCGGCAGCTCCCCGAGCAGGCGCTCGAGTTCGGGAACTATGCGCGCCTTGGCCTGCTCGCGCGTGCCGCGCATCTGTACACCCGCCGCATGCGGGTGGCCGCCGCCGCCGAGCCGCGAGCACACGCCGTCGACGATCACGCGCCCCGTGGAACGCAGGCTGACCTTGACCTTGCCTGGCTCGACCTCACTGAACAGCGCCACCGCTTCAACCCCGGCGATGATGCGCGGCATGTCGACCAGCCCCTCGGTGTCAGCGCCGACGAGACCGTGGCGCTGGAACTGCTCCGGCCCCACCTCGATCACCACCAACTGACCGCCGTGGCGCATCTCGAGCGCGGCGAGCGCCTCGCCGAAGCAGCGCAGCCGCCCGGGCGGCGCGCTCTGGCTGACGCGCGCGCTCACCTCGGCGGCATCCACGCCGTGCTCCACGAGGGCGGCGGCCACGCGCAGCGCACGCGCGTCGGTGTTGGAGTAGCGGAAGTGCCCGGTGTCGGTGGCCAGCCCCACGAACAGCGCGTCCGCGGTGACCGGGTCGGGGTCCACGCCCGCCTCCAGCATGAGTTCGTACACCAGCACCGCGGTCGCGGCGCATGCGGGCTCGATCACGTTCACCTCGCCGAAGCCGTCGTGCGTGACGTGGTGGTCGACGATGGCGACGGCGATGGCGTGCCGTGCGATGTGGTTCGCGAGCCGTCCGATGCGCTGCTGGTTGCTCGTGTCCAGCACCACCAGCGCGTTGGCTTCGGCGAAACGTGTCTCGGCCAGCGCCTCGCTGTAGACCTCCACGGGCGCCTCCAGGCCGAGCCAGGTGAACGCCGGTGGCGTCGGCGAGTCATTCAAGACGTGCACCACCTTCCCCAGTGCGCGGAGCATGCGAGCGAACGCCACCTCGCTGCCGATGGCATCGCCGTCCGGATTGATGTGCGTGGTGAGCAGGAAGCGCTCATGCCGCGCGATGAACTGATGCAACAACGCACGCTGCGGCGTAGCAGGTGTCCGGCTCATCGCGGCGCTCCCACCGCCAGCCCCGCCACCTCGCGCAGGAACCACGCGTGCAGGCGGCGGTCGGCCGTGAGCTCGGGATGGAACGCGAGTGCGGCCACGTGCCCTCGTCGCACGCCCACCGGCTCGCCCCGGTAGCTGGCGATCACTTGCACGCCGGCTGCGACGCGCGTGATGCGCGGGGCGCGGATGAACACGCCCTGCATCTCGATGCCCAGCACCGTCACGTTCACCGGTCCGGTGAACGAGTGCACCTGCCGGCCCCACGCATTGCGCTGCGCGGTGATGTCCAGCACCGCGAACGTCGGCCGCGGCAGCTTGTCGGCATCCGTGGCGAGCAGGATGAGTCCCGCGCACGTGCCGAGCACGGGTTGGTCGCGCACGTAGCGCTCGAGCGGGGTGCGCAGGCCGGTGGAATCGAGCAGGCGCAGCATCGTCGACGATTCCCCGCCCGGCAGCACGAGCGCCGCCAATGCGTGCAGATGCTCGGGGAGCGAGACCCGCACCGGCTCGCAGCCCAGCTCGGCGAGTGCCGCAGAGTGCAGCGCGAAATCCCCCTGCAGGCTCAACACCCCGACGCGCGGCCGGCCACCGGCTACGGGCGCGCGTGCGACCGGCCCGGAGGCGGCCCTAGCAGCCACGCTTGGCAAGCAATTCGCCCTCGGACAGCGTCTCGAGCGAGATGCCGCGCATCGCCTGCGGCAACCCGGTGCTGATGTCCTTCAACAGCTCCGGGCGATCCCAGTTGGCGACCGCCTGCACGATGGCGCGGGCCATGCGCGCCTGGTCCTTGCGTGCGGCCTTGCCGCCCTCG
>JAYVCN010000083.1:0-3653 GCA_043749875.1 Candidatus Eiseniibacteriota bacterium
TGCTCACCGAGCGCGGCACCACGTTCGGTTACGGCGACCTGGTGGTGGATATGCGGGGGCTCGTCACCATGCGCGAGTTGGGCTGGCCGGTGCTGTACGACGCCACGCACAGCCTGCAGCGGCGGGGTGCCCATCCGGGGGATGGGCCTGGGGCGGAGACGGGTGGCGACCGGCGCTTCGCGTTCCCGCTCATGCGCGCTGCCGTCGCCTGCGGCGTCGACGGACTGTTCTTCGAAGCGCATCCCGAGCCCGACAAGGCGCTGTCCGATTCCGCCACGCAGCTGCCGCTCGCGCGCGCCGCAGCGTTCCTCGACGAGGCGTTGCGCGTGCACGAGGCGGTGCGGGAGGCTCCGAGTGGCGTCCGACGCCCCTGACGCGACACCGATCCGGGTGTTGTTCCTCGACGTCGACGGCACCATGACCGATGGCGTCATCGGCTTCACCAAGGACGGCGACCTGCGCCATTTCTGGGTGCGCGATGGCATCGCACTCGAATGGGCGCGCGATCTCGGCGTGCGCCCGGTGGTGATCAGTGGTCGCGCATCCCTCGCGGTGGAAGCGCGCATGCACGACCTGCGGCTCGAGTTCTACCTGGGTGTCAAGGACAAGGTCGCCGTCGCCGAGCAGGTCCGTGCGCGCGAGGGCGTGCGCTGGGAAGAGTGCGCCCTGGTCGGCGACGATCTGCCGGATGTGCCGTTGCTCAAGCGCGTGGGCTGGCCCATCGCCGTGGCCGACGCGGCGCCTGAGCTCATGAGAATAGTCCGCACCGTGACCGACACGCGCGCCGGGCACGGCGCGGTGCGTGAGGCGGTCGAGCGCGTGCTGCGGCACAATGGCACCTGGCACAGGGTGCTCGAGCGCTACGAGGCGGTGTGAGCCGAGTTCCCAAGAGAGCTTCAAGGAGGCGTTCATGCGTTCGGAACGAGCAAGCAGGGGCGTCGCGATGAAGCGCGACCCATTGGAGCTGGCGCGTGAAGTCGTGCGCACCGAGGCGCAGGCGGTGGCGGCGCTGGAGACCCGGCTCGGGCCCGCGTTCGTCCAGGTCGTCGAGACCATCGCCGCTTGCCGCGGGAAGCTGGTGGTGGCCGGCGTCGGCAAGAGCGGCTTGATCGGGCAGAAGATCGCTGCCACGCTCACCAGCACCGGCACGCCTGCCGTGTTCCTGCATCCGGCCGACGCGATGCACGGCGACGCGGGGCTGTTCGCGCGCGGCGACGTGGCGCTGTTCCTGTCGAAGAGCGGCGCGTCGGACGAACTGCTGGCGCTGTTGCCCTACCTGGACCGGCTCGGCATCCCGCTCGTGTCCATCGTCGTGCAGCCCGGCTCGCCGCTGGTGCAGCGCAGCGCCGCGGCCATCGTGCTGGGGCCCCTCACCGAGGCGTGCCCGATGGAGCTCACACCCACCACGAGCGTGACGCTGACCCAGGTGGTGGGGGACTGCCTCGCCATTGCATTGATGGAACATCACGGGTTCAAACCTGAAGACTTCCGCTTCCTGCACCCGGGCGGCGTCATCGGGCGCGCCGCCTCGCGGCCGGTGCGCGAACTCATGCATGCCGGCGACGCGCTGCCGCACGTGAGCGAAGCCACGAAACTGCGCGACGTCATGCTGGAGATCATGGACAAGCGGCTCGGCATCACGACTGTTCTCGGGTCGGACGGCAAGCTCGCTGGCGTGGTGAGCGACGGCGACTTCAAGCGCATCCTACTCAAGCATTCGGACCCGTGGGCACTCACCGCGGGCGAAGTGATGTCGCGCACGCCCACCACGGTCGCGCCCGACGCGCTGGTGGCGAGCGCGGTGCGCGTCATGGAGGACCGGGCGCCAGGACCCATCACGGCGCTGGTCGTCGTCGACGTGCAGGGCAAGGCGCTGGGCGTGCTGCACCTGCACGACTGCTTGCGGGCCGGGTAGAGGGGGCGCTACTTCGTCCCGGTCAACCCCGCCAGCCGCTTCTGCAGCGACTTGGTGGTGTTCTCCGAGCGCTGGCCGTCGGGCATTTTCCGAGCCCGTCCCAACGCCTCGGTGAGCGTCGCGATGGCGGCAGCCTTGTCGCCCATGCCCAGCTGGATATCGGCGCGCGTGTTGAGCACGATGAACTGGCGCGGGCCGTAGGCGCGGGCGAGCGCTCGATCCGAGGCCGCGAGCGCCTCCGGCCAGAGCTTCATGGCCCTGTACGCGCTCGCCAGCCGCTGCGGCGGGTTGTAGTCATCGGGGAAGTCGCGCTGCGATTGCTGCAGCATGGCGATCGCGGCATCCGGGCGCCCGAGTGCGATGTAGAGTGTCGTGCGGTGCGAGTCGTACACGGCGCGCTGCTCGGCGCTGCGCGCGCGCCTCGCCTCGTCTTGGAGCATGGCGACGTGCTGCTCTCGCAACGCGCGCACGCCGAGCGAGTCACCCGCGGCACTGCGCGCGTCCTCGAGCGAGAAGTAGAGCTCCGAGCGATCGTCACCCACGAGTGGCAGCGTTGCGTCCGCCAGCACCTCGTGGCAGGCGGCCTCGTAGCGCGCGAGCCAGTCCTTGCGTATGGCCAGCGTGTCGGGCAGGCGCACGGCAGCGTTCAATGCCCAGCCCGCCACGATCGCGGCGGACGTGGAACCCCTCGCGCGGGGCCACTCGGTGTCTGCCAGCAGCAGGCTCGCGGCGTTGGAGTCCGCCTGCGAGTAAGCGAACATCAGCGACTCGATGCAACGGGCACGCGCGGGCCAGTCTGCTGGAGCGACAGCGAGCGCCGCGCGATAACCACTGCACGCGTCGGCGAAATTCTCCGCGCCGTACGCACGATCTGCAGCGACCAATGCCTCGAGCGCAGGCCCCCTGGCGCCGCCCTTCACCGCCAGCTCGCCGTCATCGAACAGACGTTCGAGTTGCGCGATCGAGGCCTCGCCCAACCAGCGGATGGCGACATGGCCGTCGGCAGGGTCGACGACATACAGCGTGGGGAACGCGGAAATCCGGAGCTGCCTACGCGCAGCGGCGTTCTGCACCTGCTCCATGTCGAGGCTGAGCCAGACGAACCGCCCGGCGTGCCGCGTGAGGGCTTTGTCGGTCCAGACATAAGCCCGCATCGATCGGCACGTGTGTCACCAGGGGGCCCAGCCTTCGATGAACACGGGCAGCTTCCGTGCCTTGGCAAGCGCCAGCGCGCGCCCGAAGTCGTCCTCGATGAACGGGACGACGGGATGCCAGCTGACCGCGGGGGCGGGCTTGCTCGCCCGAGCCGGTGCCGCGTGGGCGGCGGGCACCGCGAGCAGGGCGGCGAGCAAGAGGAGGCGCATGAATGCAGGCTAACAGAGAGCGTGTGCACACCGACATCGGGGGGCAGGCTCCACATCCCCCGGATCATCCGGGCGGACGAGGTGGTCGGCGGGATGCACCCGGGCCCGGCGCCGTTCGCGACGCGGGGAGTGCGCCTGCCCCTGCCGTTCCGCCGATTCCGTCTCAAAGTGGCACTGAAATCGGCGGGGTGGGCGCATCCATGAGTGCGACGACCCGCGGGCGCAAGCGTCCGGCGGGCGGCATTCCGAGCGCAAGAGTCTGCGGCTCCCGGCCGATAACTTCAATCGCAGTGCGAGCCTGTGGGGTGGCACAAAGCCTGCTTGAACACCGCCCGTCCGCTTGTTAGCGTGGCCCTCGAAGCCATTGCCACACA
>JAYVCN010000084.1:0-13604 GCA_043749875.1 Candidatus Eiseniibacteriota bacterium
TGCCCGGCGTTGAACAGAAAGCGCGCCGGCGGTTTACGCATGACGAGCAACTCCGCGGCAAGGCTGGCAAGCGCTGCAGCCAGCATCGCCTCGGCGCGCGGCAGCAGCAGCAACACCGCAAAATTGCAGGCGGACGCCATACTCAAGGTGGCGCGGCCCAGCGGGAGCCGCACCCACAGCAACTCGCCCGCGAAGCAGGCCGCAACCCAGAACCAGAGTTCCTGCCCAGGCGGGCGCGCCCACGACGCAGCCGTAGCGAGCACCGCCAGGCCTACGCTGACGGCAGCGAGCGCAACGCCGCGAGCTGGGCTCGGGCTCCCGCCATCGCCCTGCGCCTTGGATCGAGGCTCGGGCATCACGCGTTTGCGCCCCTGGGCGCGGGGGGCCTGATTGAATCAAAGGTCACCGAGTTCACCAGCCGGCCTTGCCCGAGGCGTAGGTCGAGAAGTGCATGAGCGGCGCGCAGCGCGTGAGGTCGACGTCGTTCGGCCACGACTCGATCGTGACCCATGCGTTCTTGGTGGGGTTCCACCAGCGCATGTCACGGATCTCCGTCTCGGCGAGAGTGGCGCAGCGGAAGCGCAGGTCCACTGGTTCCAGGAAATGATTGAGTGTGGACGGATAGATGCTGAGGTTGCACTTGTCGACCGTTGTATCGGGAACCGAGATGGTGATGGTGCCGACGCCAATGTAGGCTGCGGGAGGAACGACCACCTTCCATTTGCCCACGATGAGCACGCCGCCCACACTGCCGTCGATGATCTTCGAGCCCGCCAGCGAGACAATGCGTGTGATGGGCGTGTCCTCACCACCGATCTTCGTGATGAGCTGATTCTGGGTCAATGGCGCGGGCGTGGTGGGCAACGTGGAACAACTCGCGAGTGCGACCAGACCGAGGATCAGCGCAACAATCCTCATCGGTCGGTGACCTTGCAGCTGCATGGGTTTCCTCCGGAGGATTCACCTTCCGTGGCGAACGGCGCCGTGCGATGGCTCATCGAAACCGTGACGCGGATCCTCGGCTTCACCCGGTTAGTTTCGCATCGTTCGTGCCGACTTGAACCACCCGCGACGCGGTGGGGTCGATGGCTCAGCACAACGAGTTACAACCCCGCTTTCATCGCATCGGGCCGGCCGCAATTCGTGCAATGGCGTAGCGCAATGCGTGTTTGGGCGGAATCGCCGAGCAGCTGCGGCAATCCCCCCAGCCGAGGCGGTTCCAGCTCCCGCG
Organism: Candidatus Eiseniibacteriota bacterium; assembly: GCA_043749875.1. GTDB lineage: Bacteria > Eisenbacteria > RBG-16-71-46 > RBG-16-71-46 > RBG-16-71-46 > JAIOPA01. Next base: position 1,232 of record JAYVCN010000084.1, read on the forward strand.
AGCGCGACCACTGGCACTGGACGTAAACTGCACGACTCGTTCTAGTCAGCTGGACCCAAGCCCTTCCCAAACGCCTACCCACTTGCCGGGATCCCGGCAGGAGGAATCCCCCATGCATCACCCTCGCGCCGTGTTTGCCGCAATGCTGTTCGCGACCGCTGTGTTCGTGTCCACTGCCGCTGCGGATGAGGGCATGTGGACCTTCGACAATCTGCCGCTCGAGCGGCTGCAGAGGACCCACCGTTTCGCGCCCACGCCGGCGTGGCTCGAACACGTGCAGCGTTCGTGCGTCAACTTCGGCGGCGCCTCGGGCGCGTTCGTCTCAGGCGATGGCCTCGTGCTCACCAACCATCACGTCGCGCTTGGGCAACTGCAAAAAATGTCATCTGGGGCGCACGACTACCAGCACGAAGGCTTCTTCGCGCATGCCCATGCCGAGGAGATCCCGTGCCCGGACCTGGAACTCAAGATCTTGTGGTCCACGGAGGCCGTCACCGCCGCCGTCAATGCGGCCATCGATCCCAAGACGACCAATCGGGAGCAGAACAACCAGCGTAAGGCGGCGCTGGCCAGGCTCGAGCAGGAGTCGACGCAGAAGTCCGGCTTGAAGACCGAGGCCGTCGAGCTGTACGAGGGCGGGCAGTACTGGCTCTACCGCTACAAGACATTCAAGGACGTCCGGCTGGTGTGCGCGCCCGAGGAGCAGATCGCGTTCTTCGGTGGCGACCCCGACAACTTCACGTTCCCGCGCTACAACCTCGACTTCGCGTTCTTCCGCGTCTACGAGAACGGTCAGCCCGTGCACCCCGAGCACTTCCTGGCGTGGAGCCCTACCGGGACTCGGGAGGGCGACCTGGTGTTCGTGATCGGCCATCCCGGCCGCACCAATCGCCGCCGCACCGTGGCGCAGTACGAGTACGAGCGCGACCTCGAGCGGCCGCTGCGCATCCATCTTCAAGAGGCGCGCGTCGCCACGTTGCACGCGTATGCCGCGCAGGGCCCGGAGCAGGCGCGCCAGGCGAGCGGTGCGTTGCGCGGACTCGAGAACAACCTGAAGCGCGAGCGCGGGTTCCTCGCAATTCTTTCCGACCCCACGTTCCTGGCGCAGAAGCGCGCGGCAGAGAAGGCGCTGCGCGGGCGGGTGATGGCCGACCATGCATTGGCCGCGGCATATGCTGACGCGTGGGATCGCATCGCGGTCGCAGAAAGGGTCCAGCGTGAGCGCGGACGCGCGCGCCAGCTGCACGATCTCGCGCGCATGTCGCGCCTCGTCGACCTGGCCAACGGCATCGTGCGGCTGGCAACCGAGGTCGAGAAGCCGAACGAGAAGCGTTTCCGCGAATATCGGGACGCCAATCTCCCGTCGCAGCGACTCCAGCTGCTGTCGCCCGCGCCGCTGTATCCCGCCATGGAAGCGGCGGTGCTGGCGGCGCGACTGCAGACCTGCCTCGACTCACTGGGTGCCAGCGACCCGTGGGTCAACGCCGCGCTCGGCGGCAGGACGCCGCAGGACGTGGCGCACGAGCTGATGTCCGCGACCAGCCTGGCCGACGTGCGCGAACGCAAGCAACTGCTCACGGGGGGCCGCGCCGCCGTGGAAGCGTCGACTGACCCGCTCATCGTGTGGGCGCGCCGCACCGATGCCGCGTATCGCGACGAGCGCCGCTGGTACGAGGACAATGTCGAGAGCGTCGAGGCGCTGGAGGGCGCGCGCATCGCCAAGGCGGTGTTCGCGCTGGACGGGCCCACCAATTATCCGGACGCCACCGGTACGCTGCGGTTGTCGTATGGCAAAACCGCCGGCTACCCGCAGCTGGGCACCGAGGTGCCGTGGCAGACGAGTTTCTACGGGCTCTACGAACGCGCGCGGTCGTTCGGCAGCCGGCCGCCGTTCGACCTGCCGCCCCGCATCCAGGAGGTGGAGCGCACGTTCGAGCTCAAGACCCCGTTTAATTTCGTGAGCACGAACGACATCATCGGCGGCAATTCGGGCAGCCCGGTGCTGGACCGGGACGCTCACTACGTCGGCTTGGTGTTCGACGGCAACATCCAGTCATTCGCCTGGGAGTTCGGCTACACCGACACCCAGGCGCGCTGCGTGTCGGTGGACTCGCGCGCGATCGTGGAGTCGCTGCGGCACATCTACAACATGGACAAGCTGGCGGACGAGCTGACCGCGACGCCGAAGTAGGAAGGCGGGCGTGGGAGTGTAGCTGCAGCACTTCCATGGCGACACGTTGATGGCCGTGGCGCGCGGGCAAGCGCGCATCCACTAATGGAACACGAGGTGGGCCACCCAGGACTCGAGATTCCAGTAGATGATCGCGACCGCGGTCAGGTCGAACGCCACGTGCGCCACCATCAGCATCCACAGCTCGCTCGTGGTTGCGAAGATCGTTCCGAACACGAGCCCGACGATGGTGGCCTGCACGGTGCCGTCCCGCCCCTGGTCATGGAAGTGGGCGAGGCCGAACAAGGCCGCAGACAACAGCACGATGGCCGTCTTCGCGCCCGCGCCGCCCCCGAACAGCCTGCCGAGGCGCTCGAACAGGAACCCGCGGAACACGGTCTCTTCTCCAAAGCCGGCACGTACGAGAATGGTGAGCATCGTGCCCGGCAGTGCGGCCCGGTTCCCGGCCAGGAAGTGATAGGCCTGATTGACGGGAGCGGCAGCGAGCAGCGGCATCACGATCATCTTCATGACGAGTTTGAACGCGCAGCCGAACACGATGCCGATGGCCACGGTGCCGAACCAGTTCCGGGGCCGGGTGAAACCGAGATCGCGCCAAGGCGTGCACGACAGGCGTGCCCAGGCCAGCACCGGGATTCCGCCTAGCGACGCCCCGAGCGCCAGGATGAACAGGCTCGTGAGGGTCCCGACCGGTCCGAACTCGCGCAGGGTCGCGGCGAATCCGCCGCCGTTCGTCCTCGGGCTGCTCGCTGGGACCGGGGACACGGGCATTGGTTCGGTCACGGGTTGCGAGAGGGAGCTCGGCGAACGGGACACCGTTGGTGATCGACCTCAAGGTGGCGGCCGGCACTCCTAGCGATAATGATATGTTGGCGGATCATTGTCGTTGTCTAAGGCGAAGTCGACCGTGATCTGGTACTGAGCGCTTCCCCACGCTGTGGGTCACGATGTTCTGGATGACGTCGCTGATCGAACCGGGGAAATCAGCTCTGGCGGTGGAGGGGATCCCGCAACTGAAGTTGCCGTCGTCCTGGACGAACACCGTCTTGTCGTCTGGAATCGCATGGCGAAGTCCTCCCGATCGGAAGCTATGCCTGTGAGCGTGCGAACGGAAGCCCTGACTCGTCACGATCCGTCACGCGCCTGTGGCGCAATCGGCTCGGGCGCGCGGTAGGCGGGCCGTGACGCTGACCCGCCTACCCGCTCCAGCCGCACTCAGTGATAGAGCAGCTTGACCCGTCCCCAGGTCGTATTGGTCGTCGGCGTCGGATGCCCCTTGTCGATCCCGATGTTCAGGCCCACGCCGTCACCGCGCAACTGGCTCATCGTCACGGTCACGGAGCTCACGGGGTCGTCGATCCTGACCACGCCCAGCGGAGTGTTCCACCACGGATCTTGCCCGCCCGGCCCGGTCAGCGAGTTCTGCACTTGGAACGTTCCCGCGGCGCCGGTGTACTGCGTCGGCCCCCATGGACCGCAGCCTCCAGACCAATCCCCGAAGAAGCTCCCGTTCTGGCTGCACGTTCCAGTCGAGGTACCGCCCCCGAAGCTCGTGGTCGAACCAAGCCCCGCGAATCCAAGGTACACCGAACCTGCCGGGAACAGCCCCGGCAGCGTGTATGTGATCGTGTAGCTCACCGGCACCAGCGGGTCCGGCCCGACGGTGAAGATGGCGGCGAACAACTCGTGCGCCCCCCACGACGTCGCCCCGGCAGTCCCGTTCTGGAGGCATGCGTTCTGCGTGCGGGAGTTCGTATATTGGGCGGGCATGTTGTAGGTGATCTTGATGTTGCCGATGCCCGGCATGTTGTAGATCGAGTTGTTGGGTACCGTCGTGTTGAGCGGAACCGGGGACATGTTGAGCCAGGTCACCGTGACGGCACCCGCCGTGCCGGCCAGAGACGCGATCAAGAGAACTGCGGTGAACGGTGCTACGAGCATCCTTGTAACTTTGTGCATGACTTCTCCTTCCGGGCTAACGCCCGCCTGCGAGGTTGCACGATAGAAACCTGACGAACAGCCGCAGGAGGCCCCATGCATCGAGCGCAGGCCTCCGGCTACCTACCCTTCGGGTGGCCGGGCCGAATCTGACAGTCGGACCGCGGAGCTTGAGAAATTTCCTCACCTGACCAACCCCCCAGCGTGCGGCCGATCCTGCCCGCATCCCAGGCACATCAGGGCAGCCCGCTTTGGAACTCGAGAGCGGGCTGCGATCGACCGCCGAGGACTTCTCCTGCTCGATTCCGTTCATCAGGATCCTCACCTGGCCGTCGGTGACCATGTAACCCCGTCCTCATCAGGAACTTAGGCAAGCACCGGCTTGCGCTCCCGACGGGAGTTCTAATTGTCGCAAGGCGGGATCGGGGAGGTATGGGGGGGCTTCGCGCCATCTGCTCGCGCGGCAGCTGCGCGCCGTGCCGCTCTCCAAGCCGTGGCGCGACGAGCATGCGAAGGCTATGGTGGCAAGAACCCTTGCAACTCGGCTCGGGTACGGATCCAGAGTCGATCGGTACGATGCCCAACGCGCCGACAGGTCCAGCAGGCCCGGCGGATTCGTCGGGCGCGACCGATCGCTACTAGCCGGTCAGAAGATCCCCACCACCAGCCCGAGGCTCGCGCTCGCGTGATCGGTCGTCCAGGTCGCCGTGGTATTGGGGCCGCCGAGGGTGACGGTGTCAGCCTTGGGGCGATCGAACAGGTACGACAGCGAGCCCTGCACCGCGAACCACTGGTTCAGGTCGTACCACGCGCTGATCTCGGGCTTCACTGCGATCGAGTTCTTCACATTGATGGCGGCGGCGCGAGCGGCGCGATCCACGTCGAACTTGTGGATGGCTGCTCCGGCCACGACGCCGAATCCGACTTGCCACGGGCCCTGGCGAAGTCCGCGCTGGATGCCCGCCATGACCAGGATCGTTTGGAGCTTGCCCAGCGGCGTGCGCAGCCCGCCGATGTCCGAAGAGGTGTTCCGCCTCGACCAGCCGAGCCCGCTCTTTGGAGCCCAACTCCAGCCGTCTTTCGCGTCGGTCTTCAGGTTGATCCGGTAGGCCAGGGAGACACTGGGGTTCTTGGAGCTGAAATCCTTGTCCGTGTAATTCGTCAGACCGAGCCCGCCTCCGATGGCCAGGTGCTTTCCGGTCTGGGCCCATGCCGCGGGCGACACCAAAATGATCAGGAACATCCCAAGCAACGCACTGCGCATCCGTATGCCTCCTGTCACTGGCTCGTGACCGTATGCGGAAACGGACTGTTGTTGGTCCACGTGACCACGTTCCCCACGAACACGGTATCGCGTTGCAGCGAGAGCCCGGCGCAAGTGCTGCCGTAGGTTCCGGAACTGCCGCCACTCTGGGTGATGCTCAGCACGCGATTCTGGATCGCGCCGCCCGCGGCGAGGACCACGATCGTGCCGGTGAGGCCCGCACAGGTCGGGTGCACGGAGCACCGGTAATTGAATGTGCCGACCCTGGTGAAGGTATGGGCGTACTGGCTGCCGGTCGTGGCGAGGCTTCCGTTCAGTTCCCCTCCACCACCACTCCCGCCCACCGGGTTGGTCGGGCTGCTTTGCTTGGCGCAGGACAGAAGCCAGGCGGACACGAGACATAGCGCGATTGCTGCCAGCAGGATACGAAGCGTTCTCATCATGGTGTTCCTCACGCGCAGGGAGTTGTCGATGCCCCTTAAGTCTCCTACTTGCAATGATGTGTGTCTAGAGAAGCTTTGAAACCAGAGCGCATTGGCGCTCGGCAGGGGAGAGCGCCGCATCCGTCCGTGTAAGTGTGAGTTGCCTCGAACATGCAGACAGGTGAGGACCCTGATTCATCACCGGCGATGCGCGTCACGGGAGAACTGCCACACGTCAGCAGTAGGCAATGTTCCGACCGGAGGGAACATTCGGCGTTGACGAGCAGGGGCCGGAGGACCACGTTGTTGCTCTCCCGCTGAAGACGCGACTCCGATCATCGGAGTCGTGATTCGCGGAGGCGCAAGGAGGCCACGATGTTCACCGTCATCCGGAACTACACCGGTGCACCCACGCTCGCCGATGATCTCAAGAAGCGGAGCAAGGACATCGAAACGGAGATCAATGGTGTTCCCGGCTTCATCGCTTACTATCTCGTGAAGACCACTGACGGCATCGCCTCGGTCACGGTGTGCGAGAACAAGGCCGGCTGCGACGAGTCGACGAAGCGCGCAAGCAACTGGCTCACCAAGAACATGCCGAACCTGAAGCTCGGCACACCGCAGATCATCGCGGGCGAGCTCGCGTTCAAGTTCGCGACCTACAAGACGACCGTCTGATCGCCGGCACACGCAAAATCTGACAGGCCAGTTGTGGGCGGCGAGCGGGGTCGAGGCCCCGCTCGCCAGCCTTTCCCAAGCGCAGGGCCTCCTTAAGAGGGGTGCACAAGGCTCGTCATGCGGCCGATAACCGATGAGTGCACCGTGCGCTCGTCGCAACCGCCCTGTCCCTTGCCCTGCTGGCCGCCGGTCCGGTCCGCATCGCTGCGTCGGAGGTAGGTTGCCGTGAGCCGGCCGACGAATCGCGCCCCTCATGCTCAGCCGAGCCGCGGTCATTGGTCGCGATCCAGCCCCTGGGAACAATAGACTCAGCGCTGGTCTGTGCGGTCGCCGCCCGCATCGAACGCACGTTCGCCGTGGATGTCACCGTCCTGCCGCCGAGACCGCTGCCTGCATCGGCACTCTATCGGCCACGGATGCGCTATCGGGGCGAACGGGTCATCGATTGGCTCGCGGCCGCGAAGTCACCCCCCGTCTCGGCGATCGTGGGACTCATGTCGCGCGATCTCTCGGCGACCAAGGGGCATGTCTACGACTGGGGCGTCATGGGCGTTGCAAACCCATCGTCCGCAACCGGTGTGACGTCGACCTACCGGCTCCGCCGTCATGGCGCTACCGCAAGCGTCGTGACGCTCAGAGCGTGTCAGGTGGCCGTTCACGAGCTGGGACACTCGCTCGGCCTGGCCCATTGCCGCGCGCCGCGATGCATCATGAACGATGCCGAGGGCGGCATCGCCTCGGTCGACGACTCGAGCGGCAGGTTTTGCTGGCGTTGCCGCATCCGGTTGGGCGGTCTGCTGCGCGACCAGTGACTCCGCCTACCAAGCCACCTCCATCCCAAAGCGCGCCGCCGCCGCGGGCTGGAACGCGAGCGGCTTCCCATACTCCGGATTGGGTGACACCTGCACGCCCGAGCTGGTGACGGCCAGGTAGTGGATCTGGTCAACGAACACCACGCGCCGCGGATTGCCGATGTGGTAGGCGTCGGCGATCAGTCGGATCGTTCGCGCGCTGCGGCGATTCATCGCGGTATCCCAGCTGAGTCGAACATTGAGATCGTAGGTCGACGGCGTCCGGCCCGCCTGTCCGCGCGGTTTGAGAAATATGAAGTAGGGGAAGCCATACGGCGAGGCGCCGAGCTCGCTCAACGGCGTGCCGGTTGCCCAGGTGAGCGTCGCCCCTGCGCTGACACCATGCCGGAGGTTCTGCGAGCCGAAGAGCTTGAGCACGTGGGTCTGGTCATTGGGGAGGGGGCCGCCCGTGTTCCGAGCCAGCGCCGGTGAGGCCATGAACGCGGCGGCCCCAACCGGATCGTTGGCGCCGATCGACTGATCCCAGTAGCCCTCGTAGTTCCCCTCGTTCCTCGACCAGACCCACGAGACCTCGAGCGAGGTGGCACTGGCCAGCGTTCGTTGGAACACCAGCTCCATCGCACGGTATTCCCGGTTCATCCTGGGATAGGCGGCCAGCTCTCCCTTGCCGGGGTTGCCGTACACGGCACGCCCGGTGGCGGGTGAGATCACACCGACGATTCCCTGCCGCAGCGCACGGTAGTGCCCGCGAATGCCGAGCTTGAGCTGATGCGGCAGCAGCCGATCGTAGCCGACTTGGAATTCATCGTGGTGCGCGCCCTCGAGGTCCTTCACCTCGGGCTGCCGCCCGAGCAGCTGCGAGAACACCGTGAAGCCCCCGGTTGGGTCCTGGCGTGGATCGTGATTGAAGACGCGGATGCGGAATAGATTTGGAACATCCTGCAGGAACAGTTGCGGCGTGTTGAGACGGGTCGGCTGGTAGTTGCGACCATAGGATGCGAAAAGCTTCTGCTCGCCCTGCTTGCCCGGGAGGTAGGTCAGGCCCACCCGCGGCTGCCACTCGTCGGTGATCCGCTGGCCCACGTCACCGTTCGAACTGATCCACTGCTCCGCGGACCAGCGCAGGCCGGTGTTCAGCCGCAGACCACGCCCGAACTGCCAGGAGTCCTGGACGAAGCCAGCGGGGATGCGGTTGTGATTGCCAGTGCGCTTGTTCGCGTAGGTCGTGGTCTGATAGAGCGAGTCGCGGATGCGGAGGACGATGCCGAGGTCACCGGCGGACTGGTCCTCGAAGGTGCGATAGAATTCGTCTGAATACTCGACGCCCGCCTTCACGGAATGTCGCTTCCACTCGGAGCTGGCCGCGAGTCGCGCTGCGGTGCGGCCACTCTTGCGGTCGGACAGCGTCCCGAACCCACCCTCGACGAACCCGGTTCGGGTGTCGATGAACAGCGGTTCGTCGCGGCCGCGCGCAGTCGTGGGCAGCAGCGATGCACGCGAGTCCGCGCGACTGAGCGTGGCCTCCAGGAACGCCTTCGGGCTCAGGAGGTGCACCGCCGAGAGCGAGAAGTTCGTGCCGCCCTTCTGCTGCTCTCCCAGGTAGGGATCCACGTTCCCGAGGGCACTGGCCTGGGAACGCCCGCCCGCGCCATTCTCGCGGATGATGCCTCCGACCTGGTCGCGCTGCGTGGGGTCACCCACGGCAGTGAAGGCGACATGAGTGTTGTCCGCCGCCTGCCAGGTGAGCTTCGCTGCATAGCGCTCGGCGCGCTGACGATCCGTGCGGTCGCCGAATCCGGGCACGGCGACACGCTCGTGGTCTTCAGTCGGGTTCCCGGCCACGAAGAACCAGAGGCGGTCCTTGACGAGCGGACCGCCCACACTCGCTCCCATGTCGTAGGCGAAGTAGTCCGCAGCGCTCTGTGTCGCCCCGCGCTTGGCCCCGCTCGTCAGCAGCCGGTTCGCGTAGAAACCGAATGTCTGACCGTGGAATTCGTTTCCGCCCGAAGCCGTGACGGCATTGACGATGCCGCCCAGCACGCCGCCGTACTCGGCCTCATAGCCTCCCTCGCGCACTTCGACCTCGCGCAGGAAGCTGTGCGGGAGACTGATGCTCTGCGAGTTGCTCGGAGGCTGTACTACATTGACGCCGTCCACAAAGTAGGCGGTCTCGGGTCCGGTCGCACCGGACAGGTTGGCGCGGTCACCGAAGGACGAGGCGTTCGCACCTGGCACCAGGGTCACGATGGATTGGTAGTCGCGATCACTCGGGAGTGCCCTGTAAGTGCCCGACGTGAGATTGCCGCCCGCCGACGTGGAGACCGGATCGATGAGCGGGCGTGCGGCCACGGTCGTCGTGCCCTCCACCTCGTGGGCCGCGATGGCCATCCGAATATCGCCGATCGTGGCGGTCGCGCCGAGCTGAACGCGCACGCTCTCGAACGTCAGGCTGCGGTAGGTCAACCCTGAAATGATCACGACGTAGAGCCCGACCGGCAGTGCGGGCACCCTGAAGTAGCCACGATCATCGGTCCAGGCCGCGCGCTTGCCCTGCAGCGCTGGTCCGGCCACCAGGACGTGCGCTTGAGCCAGCGGTTCACGCCGCTCGTCGAGGACTCGGCCTTCGATGCTGCCGGTCGTCGTTTGAGCGAGAACGGTGGCGGGTATGAAGCAGGCCGCTACGATCAGCGGGTAAAGAACACGGAGGAGAGGAACTCTCTTGCGCATGGAGGGGACAGTATACAGACCCTGGTGTCACGTCACGGCCGCCGGGGACGGGAGAAAGCTCGCGGAGTGGGTTAGCAGTTCGGCGGCAGCGGGATGTAGACTCCAAGAATCTCAACTTGTCACCGGCCGTCGCACCCGGAGGATCCTCGAAAGCACCTGACTACTCCTTCGAATCCTCGCTCTCGCAGTCCCGAACGAACAGGAGCCCTGCCATGTGCCGACTTCGCCCCGGCAAACGGTGCGATCTGTCCCGCTATTTGGACAAGCCGATCGAGCGCTCGGCTTCAACACCGCGCGAGGCCACGCGGGGGATTCAGAAGAACTCCCTCATTCTGCTCGCCGCATTCGCGCTGCTCGCCGCACCCCCCGCGCTGGCCGCCAAGGGCGACACGTGGATGGGTTTTCGGTTCGGCCTTCCAGTGCCCACCGGCGACTTCAGTGGCTCGCCCACGTACGGCCTCGAGGGCGGTCTGGTAGGTACGCACTTCGAATCGGAGCACGTGGGCGTCGGCATGGACCTCGCCTTCGATTCGTGGAGCGGTCCTGACGCCGCCAACGCCCCGGTCGAAACCGTACTTGGCCCGGGCACGGTAAAGCTGTTCAGCATCGGTGGCACGTATCACATCCTCCAGACCCGCCGCCCTGCTGTGAGGCTCTTCACCGTCGGCGTGAACCTGATGTTCGGGATGGGCTCCAAGTGAGCGCGCCCATGAACCCGAACAAAGCATTGTGGGAGAAGGGCGACTTCACCCGCATCGCCTCGAGCATGCGGGCGAGCGGTGAGGCGCTGGTCGGTCGGCTCGGCATCTCGAAAGGGATGAAGGTGCTCGACCTCGGTTGCGGCGACGGCACGACGGCCCTGCCCGCGGCCCGGCTCGGCGCAGACGTGCTCGGCGTGGACATCGCCACCAACCTCGTCGCGGCCGGCAACCGCCGCGCGCAAGAAGCGGGCCTCACGAACCTGCGCTTCGAGGAAGGCGACGCCTGCGAGCTGACCGGCCTCGGTGATGCGAGCTTCGATCTCGTCGTGAGCATCTTCGGCGCCATGTTCGCGCCGCGGCCGCTCGACGTGGCCAAGGAGATGGTGCGCGTCACGAAGCCCGGCGGGCGCATCGTCATGGGCAACTGGATCCCGGGCGACCCGACGCTGGTCGCGCAGATCCTCAAGATCAGCTCGTCGTACTCGCCGCCGCCGCCCGAGGGCTTCGTGAGCCCGATGACGTGGGGGATGGAAGACAAGGTAGTCGAGCGCTTTACTGCGGCCGGGATCCCCGCCGAGCGGATCGCTTGCGAGCGCGACACGCTCGTCTTCGCCGCCCCTGTGCCGCCCTCGGCATTCCTATCGTGGTTCCGCAACTACTACGGCCCAACCATGAACGCCTACGCTGCCGCCGACGCGAACGGCCGCGCGGACGATCTGCACAAGGAGTTGGACGCGTTGTTCAACGCCCAGAACCAGAGCGGGGACAGGAACACGACCAGCATCCCGGCGACATTCCTCAGGGTGACCGTGCGTCGGTAGCGCGGCGGCTCCGCGCGGCCGCTTCGGCTCAGAATGGCGGGTAATAGGTGTGGCTGATGACATACGCAGTGACTACGGCCGCAGCCAGTACCCCCACGATCGCCGCCATCAAGAGGATCCCGATCGCGCCTGCCGAGCCGCCCTCGGATTCACGGGCCACCTGCTGCGCTGCGTTCTCCGCAACGAGCCACGCACGGTCCGTGTCGGCGAGCGCCGCGTAGGGCCGCGCCACCAGCGCGGTGAAACGCTTGTCGCTGCGCCGCGCGAGATGCGGGCGCCCGGTTTCGGTGATGGACGCGGACGACGACGTCGTCGACTCCGCGTCGCGCTGCGTCCGCCAGTCGCGCTGCACCGCGAGCCACGTGAGCTGCGCGGCGGTCAGCGAATCCGAGGGCCGCGCGAGCAACGCCGCGTACGAGCTGTCCGATGCGAGTGGTCCCGGGGCCCACTTCCTCCACGGTTTCGCGTTTGCAACGTCCGTGAGCAACGCAAACGCCACCACAGCGGCGCCGAGCACCCGCCGCGCACTTGAGAATCGATTGCGGCCCATCGCGCTCCTCCCGACGGTGTCTGTCCGGCTCACGCGTGGCACTTGATGCGATACTTGCGACATGTCAGCGGAAAGTCCAGCCGTGCACAAACTCAGGACAGTCCGGCCGCCGGACCGGGACGCCGGAGAGCACTGTGGGCGTACGGAGTCCCCGCCGATAACCTCGGCATGCCTACCGGACCCAACTGGCCTCTGCCGACTCCGAGCTACGGCCCGGACCCGCGCCGACCTCGCCGTTCCTGGTTCTCGAAGCTGATCACGGTGCTGAT
>JAYVCN010000085.1:0-3876 GCA_043749875.1 Candidatus Eiseniibacteriota bacterium
GCCGGAGGCAACCACTGCAGCTTCGCGAGTAGGGCCGGCAACCGATGTCGCCGATAGCCACCGAACAGCTCGTCGCCGCCCGTCCCCGACAGCAGCACCGTGACGTGTTCGCTCGCGGCGCGGGCGATCAGGTGCGCCGGCAGCGCGGCCGGATCCGCGCACGGCTCGTCCAGCAGGGCGATGACGCGCGGCAGTTCACGCTCGAGATCCACGCTCACCGTGCACTCCTGGTGCTGGGTCCCCAGCGCCTGCGCAACACGCCGGGCGTACGAGCGCTCGTCGTGGTGACCGCCGTCCTCGAATCCGATCGTGAACGTGCGGGTCTCGCGCCGGATCGCCTCGGGCAACAGTGCCAGCATCACGCTCGAGTCGACCCCTCCCGACAACAACACGCCGACCGGACGATCGGACAGCAACATGGCGCGGGTCGAAGCCGCGAGACGCTGCCCGACCTCGTCGGCCAGCGCATCAAGCGACGCGCCGGCCAAGGCCGGATCCGGAGCGAAGCTCGGCCACTCCCAGTAGCGCTCACGACGCAGGCCGGTGGGCGTGACGACCATGCGGCAGCCGGGACGAAGCTTGCGGATCGCGCGAAACACCGTGGCCTCGCCGGGCACGAAGCCGAGCGCGAGAAAGCGACCGATGCCATCGAGGTCCAGCTCGCGCGGGAGCGCCGGATCGGTCAACAGCGCCTTCATCTCCGAAGCGAACATCAGCCGGTCCCCGACACGCGCCCAGTAGAGCGGCTTGACGCCGAGCGGGTCGCGAGCCAGCAGCAGCGTCCCGTCGCGGGTGTCGTGGATCGCGGCCGCGAACATGCCGCGCAATCCCTCGACGGCGGCCACGCCCCGTTCCAGATACAGGTGCGGAAGCAGCTCGGTGTCGGTGTGGGTGCGGAACCGGTGACGGCATGCGAGTTCGGCTCGCAGTCGTGGGAAATCGTACAGCTCGCCGTTTTGCATGGCCCACACCTGGCCACGCGCATCGCACAGCGGCTGGTGGCCGCCCGCGACATCGAGGATGGACAGCCGCCGCACGCCGAACGTGACCCGTCCCGCCTGCTCGAGTCCCGCGTCGTCCGGGCCGCGGTACTCGATGGCGCGCAACATCACGGCCACGCGCTCGCTGTCCTCCGCGCGTGTCCGCGCGTCGAGCGCCCCCTCCCCGAAGCGATAGATCCCGGCGATCCCGCACATCAGCAGGCCCCGCCGACCGGACGCTTCGCGCTCACACCCGGACCATCACCACGGGCGTACCCTCGAGCGGCCCGCCCGCTTCGTCACGTGCCAGGGGCGCGGCGCGCAGAGCGTGGATGGGATACTGCGTGCACCCCAGCGGCGGACGATCGATCGGAGGGAGCGCGTTGGACACGGGTCGGGTGAGCCTGACTCTCGGAGGAGTGGGCGCGGGCGAGGCCGAGCACTGTCGAATGACGGTCAACTCTCACGGTACGACAGGTACGCCCCCGGTGCCAGCCACGGGGGCCGAGTTGCAGGGTGATCTCACTCGCCGAACTCCACGCGGCTCACGCCCGCCAGAAATTGACGCGCCGACGCAACGAATGAGAGATTCCCGCGCGCTCATGCTGGCTTTCCCTGCCACGACTGACGTTCGCCACGATCCGGGGCCCTCCGTACGGGCCCTTCCGCGATTCGTCAGTGAGGAGGTGCGCTGCGAAGATCCTCCCGGTGGCCACGTTCAACTTTCCCGAGCTCCTGGCCAGCGCCGCGGCGCGCGCCTGAAACGCGCCGCGTGACCGCGTCCGCAAAGCGGTTCGCCTGTCCACGAAGCATCTCCGGAGACAGGACGTGACGCCCGCGCCCAATGCCGCCGCGGCGCTCACCCGGGGCCCGCTGCTCGCCCGCAATACGCTGTGGAGTCTGCTGGGGCAGGCCCTGCCGATGGTGGCGGCCGTGCTCGCCATTCCATTCCTCGTGCGCGGGCTCGGGACCGAACGCTTCGGGATCCTCACGCTGACGTGGACCGTCATCGGGTACTTCAGCCTGTTCGATTTCGGTCTCGGTCGCTCGCTCACTCAGGTGATCGCGGAACGACTCGGAAGCGGTCACACGGACGACCTGCCGGCGCTGGTCTGGACCTCGATGCTCCTGATCCTGGCCCTCAGTGTCGTCGTCGGCGCAGCCCTCGCACTCGCCACGCCGTGGATGGCGCATCGCGCGCTCCACATCCCACCGGCGCTGCAGGCCGAGACGATCAGGGCGTTCTACCTGCTCGCACTCACGCTCCCGGCCGTGCTCGGCACGGCCGCGCTCGGGGGCGTGTTGGCCGCGCATCAGCGTTTCGGGACGCTCAATGCTCTTCGCATCCCGCTCAGCGTGCTGTCATTCGTCGCACCGCTCGCGGTGCTGCCCTCGTCGCACGATCTCTCGCGCGTGGTGGGGGTGATTGCCGCGGTGCGCTTCCTGGGCGTGCTTGCGCACGTCTGGGCCTGCTCGAGGCTGATGCCCGAGGTGCGTGGCGGCGTGCGATGGGAAGGCCGACTCGCCGGCCCGCTGTTGCGAAGCGGCGGCTGGATCGCGGTGATCAACGTGGTCGGTCCGATCATGATCTCACTCGATCGGCTGCTGGTCGGAGCGTGGGCTTCGCTCGCCGCCGTGGCCTACTATGCGACGCCACAGGAGATCGCGTCCAAGTTGTGGGCGGTTCCGGGCCCGCTCGCGAACGTGCTGTTCCCGGCCTTCGCCACCAGCCATCTGGTCGATCGGGACCGGCTCAGGCTGCTGTTCTTTCGCGGACTGAAGCTGGTCTATTGCGCGCTGTTTCCCGTAACCTTGATCATCGTCGTCCTGGCGGGTGACGGACTCAGGATGTGGCTCGGTGCCGCGTTCGAGCAGCACAGTCGGCAGGTGCTGCAGATCCTCGTCATCGGGGCGTTCCTCAATGGCCTGTCGTATGTTCCCTCTGCACTGGTGCAGGCGGTCGGACATGCCCGCAGGGCGGCCGTGCTGCTGGTCTGCGAACTCCCGTTCTATGTGCTCGCCCTGGCGGCGTTGATCCGAATCTGGGGGATCCCGGGTGCGGCCATGGCCTGGCTCATCCGGGCGCTGGTGGACCTGGTCGGATTGATCATCCTTGCGGGGCCGTCGCTGGGCCTGGGCACGCGGCTGGTGAGGGGCCTTGCTCTCCCTGCCCTGTTCACAACGGGCCTCCTGGTCTCGGCGTTCGCAGTCGCCCCGTTGAGCGCACCGGTCCGCGTCGGCTTCCTGCTGGTCGTGCTCGCCGGCTTCGGGTTCTGGGTCTGGCACTGGGGCCTGGCCGACGAGAGAAGAGCGCTCCTCGCCAGGGCCAGAAGGGCGAAGTGAGGGCTCGCGGCGTCAGGCAACTCGCCGGCCCGAACCCCGGGCCGAGTGCACGGGTCGAACCCATCAGGCGATCGCGTCCAGGACCTCCTGATAGATCCTGCCGGTCATCTCCCCGGTCCGCTCCCATGTGAACGGCGCCGCTCGAGCCAGGCCCCTCGCTCGCATTCCTTCTCGAATGCCCTCGACGCTCAGCACCTTGATACAGGCCGCGGCATAGGCGTCGGCGTCCTCGCCGGCGACGAGCAGTGGCGCATCGGCCGAGACTTCCCGCACGGCCGGCAGATCGCGAGCGACGACCGGGACGCCACTCGCCATGGCCTCGAGCACCGGCAGGCCAAAGCCCTCGGTCTCCGAGGTGAGGATCATCAAGTCGACCCTACGATAGAGCGCTGCGAGGTCGTCTCGCGTCAGGAACGGCATCTCGACGATCGCGCGTTCGACCCCGAGGGTCTCCGCGAGGTGCCTCAGTTGCGGGCTCAATGTGCCCCCGACTCGAATGAGAACGGCGGTTGGGATCTGCGCCCGGATCCTCGCGAAGCAGCGGAGCAGGAGG
>JAYVCN010000086.1:0-5119 GCA_043749875.1 Candidatus Eiseniibacteriota bacterium
GCCCTTGGCGGCCTGCTCGCGCACCTTCTTCGCCAGCTCGAACGCCTTGTCCACGTCGGCATCGCTCGGCGTGACCTTCACCAGAATATGGCGCGCGTGCACTTCCACGATCGGCTTGCCGTCGGCGTCCACCGAGTCCTTGCCGGCGGGGCTACGGACGGTGTCGCGCTCCATGACCTCGACCAGGTGCCAGCCATAGGGGGTCCGAACGGGCTGCGACAGCTTGCCATCCGGCAGCGCGAACGCCGCGTCCTCGAGCCCCGGCTCCATCTGGCCACGCCGGAAGAAGCTCAGGTCGCCGCCCGACTTGGCGCTGCCCGGATCGTCCGAGGCCTCCGCGGCGATCTTGGCGAATTTCTCCCCATTCACGATCCGCTTGCGCAGCGCGTCGATCTTGGCCTTCGCCGCGGCGAGCGATACCGAGTCCGGCGACGGCGTGATCTGGATGACTTGCAGCTTCAACTGCGGCGGCACCTTGGGGAACTTGTCCCGGTGGGCGAGGTAGTAGGCCTCGGCCTCGGCCTGGCCGACGGTCTTCTTGGGGAACATCTTCAGCACCAGGCGCTGCTCGGTCATCTGGCGCTCGACGTCGCCCTTGTAGCGCTCGCGCAGCCGGTCCTCCGTGGTGTTCTCGCGCTGCAGCTGCTGCGCGAAACCCTCGTCGCCGCCCAGGCGCTGCTTGGCCTCGGCGATGGCGCCCTCGACCTGCTTGGCCACCTCGCCTGGATTGACCGTGATGTTCTGCTTCTTGGCCTCGGCCAGCAGTAGCTTGTCGTCGATCAGCTGGTCCAGCACCTGGCGGCGCAGCGTGTCGACCTGCAACGAGTCGGGATGCGCCTGGCTCCGCTGCAGGAACAGAAACAGCTGCTCTTCCACGTCGCTCGCGAGCACCGGTTCGTCGTTGACCATGGCGGCGATGGCATCGAGCGCGGTGTCCGCTTTCGGCTTGGCCGCGGGCGTGCGGGCGGCCGCGGGCTTGGAAGCGGCGGGCGTGCCCGTGGCCGGTTTGGCCATGGGCTTGGGCAGCTTGGGGCTGGTGGCTGGAGCCGCGGCAGCGGGGAGCGCGAGTGCCGCCAGGGCGAGCATGGCGAGCACGGCAGGCAGCACGAACCTCGGGGCGCGACGGGCGTTGGCGAACAAGTCGGGAATCCTCCGATCGGGTGCGGCGCGGGCGCGGCGAGGCCGAGCCGCCGGATGGACGGGGAGCGAGACGCGGAAGCGCCGGGCAGTATAGCGACTGCCCCGCGTCACGCCCACCCGGTACGCGAGCGGCGGCCGGCACATTCCGGCGGCGGGCGAGGATTTGCGCTTCCGGGACACGGTGGCGCGCAATGAGCGAGCGTTGGGAGCGGTCCCGCCCGCGCTGGGGGGGGAGCGGCTGCGTGCCCGTGCCGCCTATGGGAAGCTGACCGCGTGACTTTTGACGTGCGACTCCGGCGAGTGCTGGCCGTGGCCGTCCTCCTGGCCGGCTTCGGCGTAGCACTGCCGCGCTTCCTCACGCACGGTCCCTACCCGCGGCTCGGCGCGCGCATCGGCGGGGGCGGTGTGGTGCAGGGCGTGCTTGGGCCCCCCGCGCGCGGCACGCTCCTGCCCGGCGACCGGCTGCTGCGCCTGCACGGGCTGGTGCTCGCCGACTCCGCGGTGCGCGCGCGTCTGGCCGCCGAAGGCTGGCCGCGCGGCCCGCTCGAACTGGAGTTCGAACGCGCTGGCGCGGTGCACACGGTGACGTTGCCGCCGACGCGGCTGTCACCATGGGAGCGCTTCCGGCTGAAGGCGTACCCGATCGCCGTGGCCGTGGCCGCACCGCTGGTGGCGTTCCTGTTGGTGTGGCGGCGGCCCGACCTCGGCACAGCATGGGTGTTCCTGTGGTACGCGACGCTCGATGGCCTGGGTGTGCTGCGCACCGTGCTCCCCTTTGCGCAGGTGGAACCCGGCCGGTTCTTCCGCGGCTACCTGACGTTCTACGACGGCTTGCTGCTGCTTTATCCGGCGAGTTTCGTTCACTTCATGTCGGTGTTCCCGCGACCGCGCTGGCGCGCCGGTTCGCGCGCGCGCAATCCCTGGTTCTGGTTGACGCTCGTGAGCTACGCGCTGCCGCTGGCGTTGCTCGCCACGTTCCGCGATGCGCGCGCCATGCCGCCCGACGTGCTCGGCGTGTGGTACCCGGGTGCGGCCGCGGTGATCGGCACGGCATCGCTGCTGCTGCGCTACAGCCGCGCCGAGCCGGGCTGGTCGCCCACCGTGGGCCAGCGCGTGCTGGCCGTGGTGGTGGCGCTGGCGATGCTCGTCTCCAACCTGGGCTTCGGCGGGGACCGTGTGGACCCTGTGCTCGCCGCGGCCTCGTCCACCGCGCCGATCTACCTCATCTTCACCGGCATCCTGGCGGTGTGGCTCGCGACACCGATCCTGTTGTCGTATCTCATCGCCGACGACGCGCTGTTCGACCCGCGCCGGTTGATTGTGGGCGGGCTGCCGTACGCGCTGCTGTCCGGCATGCTCGCGGCCATCTACCTGGCCATTGTCTTTGGTGGACAACGACTGTTCGCTACGGTGACCGGCGAGCAGGCGCTGGCGTTCAATGTCATCGCCGCGCTCATCCTGGCGTTCCTGTTCGCGCCATTGCGCGAGCGCGTGCAGCGGGCCATCGCGCGCGTGTACGGCCGCGACCCCGAAGCGCTGCGCGCCGCGCTCGACGCGGCGGGCGGCAGCCTGCTGGCGGCGCTCGACCGCGGCGAGGTGCGTGGCGCGGTCGAGAGCGGCATCGACCGCGGGCTCCACCGGCACGTGGCGGTGGCGTGGCCGGATAACGCGCCACCGGCGCTCGCCGAGCCCGAGAAAGTGCCTGACTTCGCGCGCGGGCCGATCACGGCGCTGCTCACGCAGGCCGGCGTGCGCCTGGATAACCTGCGGCTCACCACCGAACGCGCCGCCGCCACGCGCGCGGAGCTGCGCGCGCTGCAGGCGCAGGTGCAGCCGCATTTCCTGTTCAACGCATTGAACGCGTTGTCTTATCTCATTGAAGCAGACCCGCTCGCGGCCCAGCGTTTCACCGGACGGTTGGCCGACATGCTGCGCTACACGGTCGAGGCCGGAAAGCACCAGGCGGCGCTGTTGTCGGACGAGATCGCGTTCGTCGAGGACTACCTGGGCGTGGCGCGCGAGCGCTACGAGAACCCGCTGCACTTTCGCTACCGCGGCGATCCGGCGCTGCTGTCGGCGAGCGTGCCGCCGCTGTTGCTGCAACCGCTGGTGGAGAACAGCTTGAAGCACGGCATCGCGCCGGGCGAGACGTCGCTGCGCATGACGCTCGACGCGCGCGAGGCCGCGGGTTGGTTCGAGCTGGAGTTCGCCGACGACGGCGTGCCGCACGGGAACGGCACGCCGAGTTTGGGGATCGGACTGGAGAACCTGGAACAACGCGTCCGCCATTTCGCAGGGCCGGACGCGCGCGTGCAAGCCACGCCGCGCTCGGACGGCGGATTCGCCGTGCACATGGCGTGGCCCATCCCGACCGGAGGAAGCGAGTGACGATGGACGAACGGTTAAGAGTGGTGATCGCCGACGACGAGCCGCGGGCACGACAGTTTCTGGAGAAGCTCTTGAGCGAGCACGAGCACGTCGAGGTGGCGGGCGTGGCGAAGGGCGGCGGCGAGGCGCTGGCGCTGATCGCCAAGACCAAGCCCGACGCGGCGTTCCTCGACATCCACATGCCGGACCTGTCCGGGCTCGAGGTGGCGCGGCACTTGAAGGGCGACGACGCGCCCATCGTGGTGTTCGTGACCGCGTACGACGAGCACGCGGTCGAGGCGTTCGAGCTGGCGGCGCTGGACTACGTGTTGAAGCCCATCCGCCGCGAGCGGCTGGCCGAGACCGTGCTGCGCGTGACGCGTGAAGCGAAAACCGGCGCCAGGCGCTCGGGCAACGCCGCCGCGGTGCGCACCGCGCTGGCGTCGGAGCCGTTGACGTCGAACGCCGCGCCGCTCATGCGACTGCCCGTCCGCCACCGGCGCGAGGTGAAGCTCCTCGACCTCTCGCAAGTCCCGATCGTGTTCTCGCGCGACCGGCTGGTGCTGGCGCGTGCGGAGGGCAAGGAGTTCCTCGTGGACTACACGCTGCAGGAGCTCGAGGAACGCCTGCCCGAGGGCCAGTTCGTGCGCGTGCACCGCGGCGCGCTGGTGAACATGAGCGCCATCGAGAGCTACGGCGCGGAGGACGGCGTGCTGGTGCTGCGGTTGAAGGACGGCACGCGGGTGGAAGCGAGTGAGAGGCGGGCGGCGGAGGTGAGGCGGAAGCTGCGCTGAACGCTTGCGTAAATCTGGAGAGAACGAACCGCCGCCCGGAGGAGTGCCCGGGCGGCGGTGGCGCGTCTCGTGACTTCGCCGCAGCCTTCCCTCACCGCCCCCCGTCAGCCTGCGCCTTCACCGGCCACGGTAGCTTCGCCAGCAGTTTCTGATTCACCTGCGGCATGTAGGCCCGCGTGAGCGAGTCGGTGAACTGCTGGAAGCGCGCATCGCGCGCCAGTTCGGCGGCGCTGCCGGTGATGTTCTGTTGCGTGGCGGGCGGCAGCTCCTCGAACGACTGTTGGATCACGGTCTTGTTCACCATCTGGATGATTCGCCAGCGGGGCACTCGTCCTGATGACGGGTCCGCGAGCGGCTCGGGTCCGTACCAGGCGCCTGGCTGCATCTGCGTGAACATCGCCACCAGCGTGTTCCAGCCCGGGTCATTGTTCGGGTAGTGGACGGTGCTGTCCTGCACGGCGAGCGACGGATCCACCGCCTTCACCGCCTCGGCCAGCGAGCGTTGCTGTGCGCCCACGCGCACGAGCTTCATGAGCGTCGTGGAATCCGCCACCACCACGCTCGCGACCTGCACCTCGGCGAGACGCGTGAAGTGGCTCTTCAGTTGCTCCCACGCCATGCGCACCAGCTCCGGCCCGGGGGGCGGTACGGTGGCCACGGCATTCTGGTAGATGCCTTCAAGCAGCAGGTCGTCGTGTTGCTTCCGCAGCCCAGCCGCCAGCTCCGGCTCTTCCTGAAGATGGCGGCGCCGCGCTTCGAGCACCGCGATGCGCGTCATGGTCTGCGTCTCGATCCAGATCTCGATCGCGGGCAGGAGT
>JAYVCN010000087.1:0-15273 GCA_043749875.1 Candidatus Eiseniibacteriota bacterium
AAGAAGATCGAGTTGACCGTCCGCAGCACGAAGAACGCCGGCAGGCTCGCCAACGCGCGGCCGACCTCACGCCGTGGCGCCGCCCCTGCGAGCACCGGCACCAGCACGGCCGGGACATCGATGATGTAACCGAGCAGGAGCCACGGGTTGCGGAACAGGATCGCGGCGAGCGGCAGGACGACGAGGTAGACGAGCGAGGCCACGAGCGCGTCCCAGCATGACACCGCCACCGCGGAACGCAGGAACGGGATCTCGAGCAGGGACTTCCAGTGCAGGCGGACGTTCTGGACGAAGCCGTGCGACCAGCGCCGCAACTGCGCGCTCATGAACCGGAAGTCGTGCGGCTCGATGGGATAACACACCGCCTCGGCGATGAACCGCACCGCATGGCCGCGCTGGTACAAGGTCCACGTCAGGTCCATGTCCTCGGCGAGCGTGCGGGTCGACCAGCCGCCTGCTGCGCGCAGCAATTCGGTGCGATAGAGCGAGAAGCACCCGGAA
The DNA here is from genome assembly GCA_043749875.1 of Candidatus Eiseniibacteriota bacterium. Classification (GTDB taxonomy): domain Bacteria; phylum Eisenbacteria; class RBG-16-71-46; order RBG-16-71-46; family RBG-16-71-46; genus JAIOPA01. The sequence goes on from JAYVCN010000087.1 coordinate 502, forward strand.
CTGATGAGCGGTGCGTCGTAGCGGTCCTGGACACGTTTGTAGAATGTGAACGCGAACAGGTACTCGACGTAGCGCCCACGCTCCCACAGGGTGCGGACATGCCGCGGGATCACCGTTCCACAGGCGGCCGCGACGCGGGGATCCTTGAACGCCGCGAGCAGCCGCTCGATCGCATCGGGCGCGAGCGAGGTGTCGGCGTCGATGGCGATGGTGTATTCGGTGTGCACGCGGCCGAGCGCGAACATCTGGGCGCCGGCCTTGGAGCCCGTGTTGCGCAGCGGCCGGATCACGGTGACACCGAACGCACGCGCGATCTCACCGGTCGCATCGGACGAGAAGTCGTCAACCACGATGATCTCGGCCGGCGTCAGGGTCTGTGCGCGCAGGCTGCGAATCGTGTCGGCGATCGAGGCCGCTTCGTTGTAGGCCGGCACGATGACGGTCACCGGCACGGTGCCCGCCTTGGGGCTCCGCGGCGGCGCGGGTTCCTGGAGCCACAACAACCCTGGCATGCGGGTCACGGTGGTGGCGGGGAGGTTCAAGGTCGTCACGCGAGATGCTCCTTCATGGAGTGTGGTGAACCCGAACCTCAGCGGAAGCAACCATGGGGAAAGCACGCCTCATGCCACCCGAGCGCCGTGCAAAAGCCATGTGTCCATGCCGTGTGTTGCCGTTGGGGTTTCGTGCCTCAGCGCCCTTCAACCGATTGAGGCCCCTCGAATTCGGGGGCCATGTGAAGACGACGGAAATTGTATTCGGAGTCCTCGCCGCAGAGCGCAGTACCAGCCCTCGCGTTCTGCACGACCCGGGCGGTACAGGGTGCGGCGAAGTTGCCCCTGTGGGGGTATTCATCACGGCCGAGGGCGGGTGCGCAGACGGCCACGCCCGCGGCCCCGGGGGAGTCCCGCACGCTCCGTGCAGACGGCCATCCGCCGGAACGTGTCGCCGAGCGTGGGGGCTCGATCGCACAGAAGTGCGGCGTCCCTAACCATCGGGAATTCGAACCGCGTGCTGGGATGGTTGCGGAGGACGGATTCGCTCTGTCGCTTGGGGTCTCTGCCTGAGCGTGAGCGGGCGGCAATTCGCCCGGCCGTGGTCCACGATTGCAACGGCAATGTGCGCTGCAGGCGCTGTCACCAGGGTAGAGGCCAGTCAAATCCATTCTGGGCGACACGCGTTTCTTCTGACGATGCGACCAACTTCGGACGGCACAGTCCTTGCGCTGGGTAGTGTCGCCATCCTGTGTCCAGGGCGAGTCGGGCTGCGCTCCGCATCGCCGAGTTGCCGGGCCCAGACTTCTGAGCAACGGAGACCCGCGATGAAACTGAATACCCTCTTCACCATCTATTCCACAGCTGCAATGATCATCTGCCTGAATTTCCTGCTCGTGCCGGGATTCTGGATCACGCTCTACGGGGCCGGCGCGGACTCCCAGGCAATTTTTCTGTTTCGTTTGATCGCGGCTCCCTTTGGTGGGCTTGCCGTGATGGCATGGATCGGCCGCGCCGCCGCGCCATCGGCGTCTCGGGATGCGATGGTCTACGGCCTGATCGTTGTGAACGCCTTGGCCGCCCTTGTCGCTGTGCTCGGAGCACTCTCGGGCGTTTACAATCGATTCGCCTGGGGCCCGGTCGGCATGTTCGGGATGTTCACGCTAGGATTCGTTTTCGCGATGGTGACGGGTTTGTCAGCCTCCGCGACAAGTGAGCCAGCGTCGTCAGGCGCTGTTGCTCCCTGACGCGTGCACTGCGGAGGCACCATGGCGTCCCCAACGGGATTCGAAGCGAAACCCCCGAGCGAACCATCGTCACAACCTGTCGACCAAACGCGCAAAGAGAAGGGCTTGAGCGGACGGTCAGACGACGGGAACCGACGGGAGTAGACGTATCGCCGCGTGAGTTCGGGGACAGTTCAGGGACAGTCGCACGGGACGTGGTGGAAGGCTCCGCGGCGCGATTCGATCCGGGCCCTTGCGTGGAGAGCGCCCGGTGAGTTGCGACCGCTGTGAAACGTGGGGCATTCGGACGGTGACGAGGTCGCTAGGGATAGACGGCCCGCCACACCGAGCCGCGCTTCTCGGCGATGACGCCAACGCCATAACCCACGCCACCCCCGACCAACGAGAAGGAGAGTGGGGAATGGTTGGAGGCGGCGGCCCCTCCCTGCGCGAAGAAAACCGTGAGCCCAAGCGCGGACCCGGCCAAGGCGAGCTTCCACCGCTTGAGCCAGCGTGGCTGCGTCCCGCCCTGGGCCTCGATGCCGCGAATCTCCTCCCACACGATGAGGCCCGGAGATCGCAGCGTGTCGCTCCCCTGCAATACCAGCAGATTACGGTACCCGACCCCCGCGGGAGTCGCGTGCGTCTCGGACACCACCGCTGCTCCCCGCACGGTGGTGATCCGGGCGCGTTTGGAGGCGGAGAGCGTCGCGTCGAGTTCGGTGAGGTGGGCGCCATTGGGCGCCCCTCCATCGGCACCTGTGACGCTTGCGGAAAGCAGCAGCGCAAGCACCAAAGCCTGGCGCAGAGGGCTCACCGTCGGCCTGCCGGAGCGTGGGTCATTCGATAAACAGGATGCCACGAGTGCATGTGTGCTCCGACGACAACGCCCAGTAGGGCAATGACCGGCACGCCGAGAAGGGCGATGCCGCCGCCCCCGATGTCATTTCCTTGCTGCCCCACCGAGTACACGCCCCAGCCGGCGAGACCGCCCACAACAAGACCGGTAATGAGCCCGCCCGCGAGCGCGTGATTGCTGGGTAGATCGACTCGGATGACTTCTTCCCACGGGATGTGACTCGGGACGGGCAGCGCTTCGCCGCCGGTGGTCGAGAGAACTTTGCCATAGGCGAGGCCCTCGACGCTCACCCGCACACCTTCGGCCACGAGCGAGACGGACGGCGTCGTGATGCGGACCCTGCGGGCGCGCATCAGGCGATCGTCGAGCCGCAGGAGTTGGTTGGGAGCGGGTGGTCCCGCCTGCGCCGGGAGTGGGCGAGTACTCGCGAGCGCCAAGATGGCGCCCTGGAGGAGGAGCGTGCGGGACAGTGTACGTTCATTCAGGGTCGGCCTCCCCGGGCAATCAAACGAACACGGCAGTCGCGTTGAAGAAAGGGCGAACGAGAGGAGGCGCCAGATGTCGACCGCCAACTCGCACCATAGCACGGTGCCCCAGGCGTAGCGGCGGTCCGTGTGCTTGCCCCCGACTTCATGGACGTGTCGCCGCGGTGCCTGAGACGACCGTACCCTGGTTGTCTCCGGCGTCCCCAACGGGAATCGAACCCATCGGGCGCCCTTGCGTGCCAGGCCGGGGTCCGCGGCCGGGGCTCAGGGCGCGTCGGCGCTGGTAGCGCTCAGGTCCGCACCGACCGCATGAGTGTCGCCAGCGCCATCCCGAGCTTCGGGTGCGCGTCGAACGCGCGCACGAACGCGTCCTCGCGCTGACCGCCCTTGGCGCGGATCACTTCCGCCAGCGCGCTGCGTTCGGCCACGCTCCAGCGGCTCACGCCCGGCAGCAGCGTCACGAGCGGCGCCCAGCGCGACCACGCGTGTCGCTCGTCGGCACTCCAGCCCGCAAGTGCACGCACGCCGAGCAGGCGCTGCGCGTCGCGGTCACACACCTCCGCGGCGCGCGCGCGGTTGCCGGCGAACTTGTTCGCGATGAGCTGCGTCACCGCGAGCCCGGCCGAGGCGAACGGCAGCTCGCCGAGGACATCGCGGCGCACGGGCCCGAGCGAGCAGTAGAGGTTTGCGCGCGCGAGCTTCCGCAGCACCGCTGGGCCTGAGCGGTATCCGGGCGCGCGGTGCATGCGCGCGAGTTCGCGTTGCATGAGTGTGCGGGCCGCGCGGGCGTGCGGGCGAAAACCCAGCTTCTGGTAGAACCACCACGCCCCGGACTCGATCGCCTCGTCGTTCCCGTCGCCGAGCTGGTAGGGGGGGATGGTGAACGTGTCGGCGCCGAACAGCGCGCGCGTCATGCCCACGACCTTGCCATACACCGGCCCGGCCTCGGCGCCACGGAACGTGTCGAACACGTTGAACGCGAGCTCCGCCGAACGATAGAGCGCACTGGTGAGCACGTAGCCCACGGGTACACCGTTCTTGAGCGTGAGGAAGCCGTACACGCTCTCGAGCAGCAGCCGGCGCTCGGGGCGCGCGCCGATCATGAGGAACGCGAGCCCGTCACCGCAATCCACGTGGCGCACGTCGCGCGCGTCGCCCCATGAGAACACGTCCAGGTCGCGGCTGCGCGTGACCATGCACTCCATGGCCAGGGCCAGCGCGCGTTCGCCCTCTGGCGCGCTCAGTGCGCGAATGGAGTGTGGCGGCGGCGACGCGGCGAGGTCAGGGCGGCCGGCGAAGGGCTCCCTCTGGAAGTGCACATGATGCGCCGGCCAGCGCGCGTGCGTGCGTGACGGCGTCGTGGCATCGCCGCGCAGCCGGTAGGGGATGGCGAGACCGTCGTGCACGCGTTCGAACACCGCTTCGTCTTGTTCGAGCCGCGCGGCCAGCCCGCGCGCCATGAACGCACCGTCCGCTTCACCCGGGGCCTTCAGCCGTGCGAGCCAGCCGCGCAGCCCGTAGTCGTACTCGTCGAGTCCTGGCACCTCGCCTTCGTGCGCGAGCATCGGCAACCACGCTTCCAGAGCGTTGGCGTCGTCCAGCTCGGGCCAGTCGATCTCGAGCGCGCGCGGCCAGCGTGCGGCGAGCCGTCGCGCCGTGGGAGCGAAGAACGGGAAGCGGATGTCGCAGCCGGCGATGCCGCTGTCGGTGAGGCTCGCGCGCAGCGCGCGCACGTCGCGGCGCCTGCCGAAGCCGGCCAACGCGCGCTCCACGATCGCGAGCAGCGCGGGATCGTCGGGGTAGGCGCGCGCGGCGAGCAGGACCTCGTGCAGCCGCGCGACCAGCGTTGCGGACCCGAGTTTCGCGCGCAGCATCTGCTGCAACGCCGCACGGCGCGTGCTCGCAGCCGCCGGCCCGAACGACCAGCGCGACGCCTCGAGCTTCGCCAGCACGCGTGCGGCGACGGCCGCGGGCGCCATGCGCTATAGCGCGGCGGGCGTGGCGTTGCCCGAACTGTCGGACTCCGCTTCGACCGGCACCCAGCCTTCGTCGGGCACCAGCATCTCGGCGTCGCCCGAGAAGCGGTCCATGCGCACGGGCACGATGTTGCCGTCCATGGTCAGGTGGTCGTAGCGCCAGCGTGTCGGCCACACGTACACGGCAAGTGCCGCCACGAGCAGCCACCACAACACGGGGCCGAGCCAGCGTGGGCTCATTGCAGGCTCTTCGCGTCGCTCATCGCAGGAGACCCTGGAGAGTGTTCGGTTCGCTCATGGCTGCCCTTTCTCGTTGCACGTGCCGTCACTTGACCCAGCGATCGAACCACGCCGCCTGGCGCATGTACCAGTCGGCGCGGTGCCGCGGTTCGCGCAGACCGTGGCCTTCGCGCGGGTAGTGCACGAATTGCGTCGGCACGCCGAGGAACTTGAGCGACTGGTACGTTTCCTGCGCCTGCGGGTAGGGGATGCGCACGTCGGCCTCGCCGTTCAACACCAGCGTCGGCGTCTTGGCGCGGTCGATGAACGCGATCGCGGAGCGGCTGCGCCACTTCTCGAAGCTCAGCCACGGCTCGCCGCCGAACTCGTAGGCGCGGTAGCGGTGCGTGTCGCTCTGCGCCCACAGCGCCGCCAGGTCCGGCGCGCCGGCCGAGACGATGGCCGCGTCATAGCGCTGGCTCTGCGTGATCGCCCAAGCCGACAGGTAGCCGCCGTAGCTATGGCCGAACACGCCGAGCTTGTTGCCGTCTGCGAGCCCCCACTTCACCAGGCTGTCCACGCCCGCTTCGACGTCGCGCCAGTCCTGCCCGCCCCAGTCGGCGCGTTTGCGCAGCATGAACGCGGTGCCGTAGCCGCCGCTCGAACGGAAGTTCGGCATGAACACCTGGTAGCCGTGCGCGGCCATGAACTGCGCCATGGCGTTGAAGCCCAGCCCGAAGCGCGCCTGGTAGGGCCCGCCATGCAGCAGCACAAGCGTCTTCAACGCCGACTTCTCCGGCGCGCCCGCGGGGCGCACCAACACGCCTTCGATGCGCACGCCGTCGTCGCTCGTCCAGCGCACGGTGCGCGTCGGGGCCAGCGCGCATGCGGCGGCGGCCGCGTTGACCTGCGACACAGCGCGTGGCGCGGCGTTGATCCGGTCGGCCACGCACAGCTCGCCCGGCTGGTTCCAGCGCGACAGCACGTACGCCACCTTTCCGGCTGCGCCCATCACGGGTGCGCCCGCGGTCTCGCCCGCGAGGTCCGGGCCAAGGTGCACCGCGCCGCCCATGCGCGCAACGACCGCAACGCGCGTCGAGGCGCCCTGCTGGCTGAAGAAGTAGAGCGAGTCGGACGTGGCGTTCCACGCGGGCGTGAATGCGTCCTCGTCGAACGAGTCCGTGAGCTTGCCCGGCGTGCCGCCCGCAGCCGCGCACACCCACACCCACGACTTCTCGATGAACTTGTTGCGATCGCTCGTACCCGCCCACGCCAGCCACTTGCCGTCGGGCGACCAGGCGAAGCCGTTCTCGGGCTGCGCGCCCAGCTTGCGCGGTGTGCCACCTGAGGCCGGGACCACGGCGATGTCCGACAGGTTGCCGTCGTCGACCGCGCCGGTCGGATTCCACACGAACGCGATGGACCTGGAATCCGGCGACCAGCGCGGCTCCGCGACCATGAACTGGCCCGACGTGATGCGCCGTTGGCCGCCCGACGCCACGTCGATGACCCACAGATGGTTGTACTGCGTGATGTCGTCCTCGACGACCTGGTCCCACTTCTTCTTCCGCCACTCCTTCACCTGCTTCGACAGCGTGTCGAGCATGGTGAACGCGATCGAGCGCCCGTCCGGTGACCAGCGGATCTCGCCCACGGATTCGACGAACGTCGCCAGCTTCCACGGCTCGCCACCCTTCAATGGCAACAGCCAGATGGAGGGCTTGCCCTCGTCGCTGTCGCGCGCGGAGAGAAACGCGAGCGTGTCGCCGCCCGGCGAGAACTGCGGCGCGTAGTCGTTCTTTGGATTGCGCGTCACCACGCGGCACGAGTTCGAGGCGGCATCCCACAACCACACGTCCTGGTTCGTCGTGTTCTCCGCGGTGTCCGGCGCGTTGACCACGAACGCGAGACGTTTGCCGTCGCGCGACCAGGTGGGCGCCTGGATCTGATTCAACGTGATCGCGTGATCCACCGAGAACGCGGGCGCGACGGCAGGCTTGGCTGCCGCTGCTGAAGACGATGCCGCGTGCGCCTGCGGAGTCGCGATGCCGAACGCCGCGAGGAACACGAGCAGCAGTTTGGCAGGTCGCAGTGCGGGCGGGGTGACAAGGCGCGCGCGCGGTCGAACATGCATGGGGGCTCCGGGGACAAGGGGTTCGGGTGACGAACCGGGGCAGGGTAGCAGAAAGGCTGCACGAGCCGGGCGTCCATGGATGTTCCCCATGACGCCCGGCCCGTAGAGCTCTTCTCAGCGCGAGCCGCCGCTCGTCACAGCCCCCTTCACCACCACGCGATGTGCCACCGGCTTCCCGGCTTCGTCGCGCCAGTACACGGTCACGCGGGCGTCCTTCTCGACGTCGCCCGTGGACCGCAGGCTGCTGTTGCGTGCGAACACCATCTGCTTCGCCGCCTTGCCGCCTCGCTCGACCGTGATCGAGGATGCGTCGAGCGCGACCACCGTGCCGGTGAACTGGCGGTAGCCCGCGCTCTTGCTGGGCGCGGCACCGGTGCTGTGTGGCGCGCGCTTGGGTGCGGCCTCCGCGCGCGTGGCGCCACCGGCGAGTGGGGCCACGAGCAACGCGGCCAGCGCCACCGGCGCAAACATGCGTACGTGCTTCATGCGAATCACCTCCCCTCGGCTGCTCGGGGGCCGGGTGCACGCACAGGCTCGCGCGAGCGCGATGCGCGCGTCAATGGAAAGCGGGGGCGGGTACGCGGTGTGCGCGCCGGGCTACGTTGTACACGGCGCGTGCCGGCCGCGCCGGCCGCGGGTGCGCCTGCGCTCGGGAGCCCGTGGTGTGATCCTCGTGTGCGGCTTCCGGGAGCGCGTGGCGCGTCAACGACCCGCGCGGGTCGTCAACGCCTGGGGCGGGGTGGGCAGCGCCACCTCGGGACGACGATCGCGCGCCGCACGTGCCGCACGCCAGACATTGACGTGCGCTTCGACGCTGCTGTCTAGCGGCTCGCCGTAACCGCCGCCCAGCGTGACGCACACGGGGAGCCCGCGAGTCTCGAGCCACGCGAACACACGGCGGTCGCGCTCGGCTAGCCCGGCGTGCGTCATGCGCAGGCGGCCGAGCTTGTCGGAATGCAACGCGTCCACGCCTGCCTGGTAGAATACCAAGTCCGGCGTGTGCGCATCGAGTGCCGCGGGCAGGTGATGGTCCAGCGCGCGCAACACCTCGTCGTCGCCGGCGCCGTCCTCGAGTTCCACGTCGAGCGTGCTGTGTTCCTTTCGCAGCGGATAGTTGTGGCGTGCGTGCATCGAGAACGTGAACACGCTGGCGTCGCCGGCGAAGCACGCGGCGGTGCCGTTGCCCTGGTGCACGTCCAGATCGATCACGATCGGGCGAGCGGCGTGGCCGTCGCGCCGCAACAGCGCCACGGCCACCGCCACATCGTTGAACAGGCAGTACGCCTCGCCGCGGTCGGGGAACGCGTGATGCGTACCGCCGGCCAGGTTGCCGGCCACGCCGTGCACGAGCGCCGCGCGCGCCGCCGCCACCGTGCCGGCGAGTGCCGCGCGGGCGCGCGTCACCAACGCCTCGGACCACGGCAGGCCGAGCTTTCGCACCTCGGCATCGCTCCACTCGCCTGCGAGCGTGCGCGCGACGTAGCCCGGCTCGTGCCCGGCGAGCAGCCACACCTCGGGTGCCGGTTCGGAGCGTGTCACCCACCCGGGTTCGAGCACACGCTCGGCGAGCAACCGCTCGCGCACCAGCGCGTACTTGGGCAACGGAAACGGGTGCGCGGGAGGGAGCGGAAACGCGTGGTGGTCGCTCGCCCATGCCAGCAGGGGGCGGGTGGTCATCGGCCGCCCCGCACCGTAGAGCGTCGCGACGGACGCGCCCGGGCGATGGTCGTCGCCTGCTTCACCTCTCGATACATCGCCAGCGCCTGCTCGCGGCGTTCGGCATGGTCCACGATCGGGAACGGGTAATCCTCGCCCAGCGTCACACCGGCTTCCGCCAGCATGAGCGGGCCCGCTTCCGACGGCCGGTGAATGAACGCGTCCTGAACCAGCGTGAGCTCCGGGCACCAGCGTCGCACGTACACGCCGTGCGGATCGAAGCGCATGCCCTGCGTGAGGGGATTGAAGATGCGGAAGTAGGGGGCGGCGTCCGTGCCGGTGCCGGCGGCCCACTGCCAGCCGCCGTTGTTGCTGGCGAGGTCGCCATCGACCAGATGGGTCATGAACCAGCGTTCGCCGCGGCGCCAGTCGATGAGCAGGTCCTTGGAGAGGAAGCTCGCCACGATCATGCGCACGCGATTGTGCATGAGCCCGGTCGCGACGAGCTCGCGCATGCCGGCATCCACGATGGGGTAACCGGTGCGACCGGCACACCACGCGGCGAACTCGGCGTCGCTGCCGCGCCACTCGAGCTTGTCGAACTCGGCGCGGAAAGCTCCATGTTCGACGTGTGGAAAATGCCACAGTACGTGCGCGTAGAAATCGCGCCAGCGCAGCTCCTGCACGAACTTCGCCGCGGGTTCGCCGAGCTTCGCGTCGCGAGCTGCGGCGGCCAGTGCGCCCTGCGCCGCACGCCGGATGCCGAGCGTGCCGAACTTGAGATCGGCCGAGAGCCGCGACGTCGCGGGTACCGCGGGCATATCGCGCTGCGTGGCATAGAGCGCCAGCCCGGTGCCGGGTTCGCGCCCGGTCCCGCCACCGGGCCCGCGCCCGGTTCCATCCATGAAGCGCTGCAGCCGCCGGTGCGCGTGCGATTCGCCGGCGGGCCATGGCGCGCTCTCGGGCTCGGCGAACCCCAGCCGCTCGAGTGTGGCCAGTCGCGGCGACGGCAGGTCGTGCGCCGCCAGCTTCTCGACGCGCGCGTGCGGCTCGGGCAGGGGCAGCGCCTCGCACGCATTCCGGAATGGCGTGTACACGGTGTACGGCGTGCCCGCACTGCTCATCACGAAACCGGGCGGCACGAGCAGGCGATCGTGGAAGCGCTTCACTTTCACCCCGACGGCCCGCAGCGCCGCCTCGACGCGGTCGTCGCGGGCGCGCAGCTCCGGTTCGTACTCGTCGTTCCAGTACACGGCGTCCGCGTTCACCGCGCGCGCGGCACGCGGCACCAACTCGGCGGGGTCGCCGTGCGCAAGTGCCAGCCGCGACCCGCGCGCGGCGATCGACGCCGACAGTTCGGTGAGCGCGCCGAGCACGAACCGCACGCGCGTCGGTGCCAGGTCGGCACGCGCGAACCAGTCCGGGTCGCTGGCGTAGAACGGCACCACGTCGTGCTGCGCGTCGTGCGACGCTTCGGACAGCGCGGAATTGTCGTCGAGCCGCAGGTCTTTCCGGAACCAGTGCAGGATGCGCATGGCGGCGAGGCTACGGGAACTTGAGGTCCGGGGCACGCAAGCCCCTCCGCGTCACTCCGGGACGCGGTCGATGCGACAGCTGTAGCAGCCCGGCCGAGCGTTGTGTGCGTGTATGTAGGCCACGTCAGCGTCCGCGAACATCCTCGCCACGAGCGCCGGCAGCTCGCAGCCCTCTGCGACGTCCGCTTCGCGCAACATGCCCGCGGCGTCGTATGCGCGCAGTGACAACAAGCGGCGGCGCACGAGGTCCGGCACCTCGCCCGGCGCGGGTTCGGCCGGCGTGGCGTGCTCGCGCACGTAGATCGGACCTGACGCGCGATACGGGCCGACGACATCATGATGCAGGTGGTGCAACAGGATCAGCGTCTCGCCCGGCTGCGCGTCGACGAGGCTCACGCGGCAGGGGAAGCCAGGGTACGCGTCGGCGACCACCCGGCGCATGCCGCGCGCCGCGAGCTCTTCATCCGGAAGGGCGAACAGCGGCGCGAACGGGGTGAGCGGCAATCCTGAGACGCGAAAGATGTGCGTCGTCACAGCGGCCGTGTTCATAGTGGCAGCGCCTCCTGTTCCGAGAGTGGCGTGAAGCGCGCACCCTCGTGGCGGAGCAGCCACTGCTTCATGGGCAGCCCGCCGCCGTAACCCCACAGCGTGCCGTCGGCGGCGATCACGCGGTGGCAGGGCACGAACACGGCCACCGGATTCGCGCCATTGGCGGCGGCGACCGCGCGAACGGCCTTCGGTCGCGAAAGCGATCGGGCGAGCTGAACATATGAATAAGTGCTGCCCGCGGCGATGTCGCGCAATGCCGTCCACACCTGGCACTGGAATGGCGTTCCGAGCAGGCGCACGGGCTGCTCGTCGAGTGCCGCCACGTCGCCCGCGAAATAGCGCGCAAGTCGCGTGGCCGCACCGGCTGCATCGTCGACGCGCCGCGTTTCGAACGCGCCGAGGTGGCGGGCGAGGTGTCTTGCCACGGGATGCGTTGAATCGTGGCCGCCGTCGAGCGTGAGCCCGATCAGCGATTCGCCTTGTGCGTAAAGCGCCATGGGGCCGACGGGGGTGTCTGCGAGCGTCAGGTCGAGCGTCATCATGTGGAAGCCTTTCTGGCAGGAGTCACGGTGCGCTCTCGGGTGGGCGTTCGGGGTGCAGCGGGCTTGCGAGGTTCGGTCCACAGCGCCAGCACGGCGTACGCCCGCCACGGTCGCCAGCGCTCGGCACGCGCGCGCGTCTCGCGCTCGCTCGGCATGCGGCCGGCGCGGGCCAGCGCCTGGCGCACGCCCAGATCGCCGGCCGGGAACGCGTCGGGTTCACCGAGCGCGCGCATCGCCAGGTACTGTGCGGTCCAGTCGCCGATGCCGGGCAGCGCGGTGAGTCGTTCGACCGCATCGTCGAGATCGCGGAATGCGCCCAGATCCAGCGCGCCGCTCGCCACGGCGAGCGCGAAGCCGCGCAATGACGCGGCGCGTGCTCGGGTGAGTCCGAGTCGCTCGAGCGGTGCGGCCGCGACCGCCGCCGGCGCCGGGAACACGTGCGTGAGCGCGCCATCCGGCGCCGCGAGCGCCACGCCGCACGCCGCGACCAGCCGCCCGGCGAGTGTGCGCGCCGCGGCCACGCTGACCTGCTGGCCGAGCAGCGCCCGCACACCGGCCTCGAACGCGTCGAACGCGCCCGGCACGCGGATGACGCGCCCGGTGAGCGCACGACGCAGGCGCGGATCGCGCGACAGCTGTTCGTGGATCAGCGTCACGTCGGCGTCGAGGTCGAACATCCTCGAGATGCGACCCAGCACGCGCGGCAGCGCCGCTGCAGCATGCGCGGGCAGCCGCAACGACACGCCGTCCGGCAGTGCGCGCACCTCGAGCACCGCGGGCGCGCCGTCGAGCGCGAACGTTCGGCGATAGAACCCGTCGCGCAACTCCTCCACACCGGGGATCGCGCGTGCGCCGAAGAACGCCAGCAGCGGCGCGGCGTCGAACGGCGGCCGCGCCGTCAGGCGCAGCTCGAGCGCGCCGTCGGACGGCGTCGAGACATGCTTGCGCAGCGCCGCCGGTGCGCGCTTGAACGATTGTTGCATGGCTGAACGCAATCGCCGTGCGCTGCCGTAGCCCGCCGCGGCCGCGACGTCCTCCACCGGCAGCGCGGTATCTTCGAGCAGCCGGCGCGCTAGATGCGCCTTGCGCGTGCGCGCCACGTCGAGCGGCGCGGCGCCCACGTGGCGCTCGAACAGTTCACGCAGCCAGCGCGACGTCACGCCGAGCCGCGCGGACAATGTCTCGAGCGACCCCTCGCTCAACGCGCCCTCGTCGATCAGCCGCAGCGCACGCGTCACGGTGGCTGCCGTTCCTGTTGCGGTCGGCGAACCGGGGGCGCGGTCCGGGCGGCAGCGCAGACACGCGCGGAAGCCTGCGGACTCCGCGGCAGTGGGCGAAGCGTAGAAGCGCACGTTGCGTCGCGCAGGCAGCCGCGCAGGGCAGCCGGGGCGGCAGTAGATGCGCGTGGACGTGACGCCCATCACGAAGCGGCCGACGAAGCGGGCGTCACGCGCCGTCCAGGCGCGCCAGCAGATCTCGGGATCGAGTGTCATGCACCAATAGATAGCACGACACCCCGGTCGGGTGCGGACGAATTCGGAACTGTCTCAGAGCCCCGGGACGATGCGCTTTGGTAGCCGCAGCATGCTCTCGAATCGAAGCACGGCTTCCGCGTGGCGCCACCCGACGCCCCGCCTCTCCGCTTGCGCGGTCCACGACCACGCCGGACCGCCAACGAACGCGAGCCCGATGCGTTCGTGCCGTCTCATATACGCGAACAGCGACACGCGTGCGACCGCTTCCGCCGTGAACGACTGGCCATTCCCGGTGAGGAACCCGTTGTCGAGCGACGCGGTGCCGAACCCGAACCCGACACCGATGCCCGCCGTGGCCCACGGCCGGTCCGGCGGGCCAATGCGCTGCTCGACGCCCTCGCGCAGCAGGAATTGGCTGAGCACGAAGTGCTCGCGCAAGTTGAACACGAGCAAGATCGGGGGTCCGAGCACCGTGTCCCTCGTCGCCTGGTTGGCGAGGAACTCATGCTGCTGATACGCCACTTCGAACCACCCCTGCAGCGCGGAGGACCACGGCCACGTCGCGGTGACACCGAGTCCCTGCCGATACCCCTTGCGCGCGGGCACTCCCGCGAACGCCGATGCGCCGACATTTGCGGACGACTCGAACCCGATCCAGACCGGCACGTCCACCATCCCGGCGGGCGTGCGGTTCCGCTGATTCACAGCGTTCGTGTCGGGCGCGAACGAGGTGATGCTCTGCGCGTGGAGCGGAGCAGCCGCGCCCATCACCAGCAGCGCGATCAATGTAGCGACGGCTCGGGACATCGATCCTCCGGAGGGATGCGCGGTCAGCAGGTTCCGTCGGGCGTCCGGTCGATGGGGCGGAGCATACTACCCCTGCGTGACGCGACCGCTCAATGCCCGCCCGCCGCCGCAGGCACGCGCACCAACACGAGCACCGGCGTACGCGCCAGCACCTCCGGCGTCGCGTGCAGCGGTCCCAGCGCCGCGCGTGCCGTGCGTTCGTTCGCCGGCCGGTACGCCGCGTACACGAACCCATCGCGTGCGGTGACATCGCCATCGCCCGGCAGCACGAGCGCGCGCGCAACGAAATTCCGCGCCAGCGATTGCCGCAGCGACGGCGGCGGCGGTTCGAACACGACGAGCGGCGCATACGGCGGCGACACGCGTTCCATCGTCTCCGCGACCGCGCGTGCGTTGAGCCACGGCTCGAGCGCCGGCAACACGCGCATGTGCAGTACGGGTGCGCCGAGTGCGGCCGGCAGCGCGAACAGCGCCACCGCGAGTCGTCGCGAGCCGCGCAGGTCCGCGAGCATTGGTGCCCACGCGGACAGGAACACGAACGCGGACAGCAGCCGCAGGCCTGGCGCCGCCGCCGGGACGCGCGCGGCCAGCACCACGCCTGCGAGCGCGAACGCGGTGCCGATCACGGCCAGTAAACGCGTCGCCTGCGTCAGCGCGGCCGTTGCGCCGGCGCCATTCAGCACGCGATCCACGAACCGGCCGACGAGCAACGCCACCGCCGGGAGCGCCGGCAGCGCCGCGGTGAGCGGCGGGCCGGGGTACAACGCGACGGGCAACGCGCCGGCGAGCACCCTCGCGAGCAGCAGGTGTTCCGCGTG
>JAYVCN010000088.1:0-6554 GCA_043749875.1 Candidatus Eiseniibacteriota bacterium
CGCGCGAGCGAGCGGCCAACCCGAGACGCCGATGCCCATCCCTCCCTGGATGATCCTCGGCCACGTCATGGTCGCGGCAGCTGCTTCGTTCATGGCGGACTCCGTTCGGATGTGACGAGGCGTGCCCGGTGGTCGAACCTAGTGGACGCCGCGCTGCTGACCAAGCGTCCAGCGCCTGTTTCTGACGGAGGTCGACCAATGGATACCTGTTCGAGGCCGCAAGCCTCTGCCACATCACGAGTGCGGCGCCGCACTCTCTCCGCGCGGCGCCGCCTCTCCCCCTGCCCCCCGGCAGTATCTTCCTACGGACAACTCGCCGCGCACCCCGCGACGGAGCCGCCCGCACCATAGGCGGTGAGCCACACCGACAGATCGTTGATGCCGAGCGCGCCGTCGCCGTCGAAGTCCGAGCGGCCGAACGGTGGATTGCCGGGCGTGGCGAGGTCTGAAAGCCAGACCGACAGGTCGTTGATGCCCACGCCGCGGGAACCGTCGAGGTCGAACGCCGAAGCTGTCGGCCAACCGAACAGCACGCCGTTCCCAAAGATCTTGACTCCGTTCAACAGCGTCGTGGCATTGCCCGAGCCGTTGGAGCCTCCCAGGATGGTGAAGGTGACTGTGCCCGTGCCGTCCGTGGTCTTGCGTACTGTCTTCGCAGCGCAGTTCACGGTGGCCGCTGTGTCGAGTTGGTCGGCGCAGATGGCGAGATCCGTGCAGCCGGAGAAGTCGACCACGACCACGAGCCCCCGGAGTGGGTTGTTGGCGAGATCGCGAACCACGATCGTGAACGCTCCGGCGGTATCAGGCAGGGCGGAATGCGAACCCACCAGCGTGATGTGCCTGGGAACGGTGGAGTTCCCAGCGGAGGGAATATGGGCATCGCAGAGCCGTGCAGATAGCACCAACAGCACCCCAACGACCACAGAGATTCGGATGGACCTCATGACCCCTCACGCACGTGACCGCCGCCTCTTCCCTGCCCCGCGACAGTAGTTCCTCACGGACAGCTCGTGGCGCAGCCCTGGGTCGAGCCGCCCGCACCGTAGGCGGTGAGCCATACCGACAGATCGTTGATGTCGAGTGCACCGCTGCCGTCGAAGTCCGAGCGGCCGAACGGTGGACTGCCGGGCGCGCCGAAATCCGAGAGCCACACTGACAGGTCATTGATGCCGACGCCGTGCGAGCCGTCGAGGTCGAGCGCTGAGACAGTCGGCGATCCGAGCAGCGTGCCCTCCCCATAGATCTTCGCGCCGTTCAGGAGCGTCGTGGCGTTGCCCGCCCCATTGGAACTCCCGAGAACGGTGAACGAGACACTGCCCGAGATGTCCGTGAACTTGCGCACCGTCTTCGCAGCGCAGTTCACGCTGGCACGCGCATCGAGCTGGTCGGAGCAGAGCGTGAGGTCGCTGCAGCCAGACAGATCGAGGACGATAGATACGTTGTCATGTGGGTTATTCGCGAGGTCGCGGGCGACTACCGTGTAGACACCAATGGCGTCGGCGATGCTGGATCGCGAGCCGACGAGCGTGATGTGCGTTGGAACCGTGGAATTCCCCGGGACGACCGGACCGGCGACGCTCTGCCGCACAGACAGCACCGACAACATCGCCACCACCACCAATGTAGGCATTGACCTCATCGCCCCTCCCCCAATTGCGTTGCCGCCTGCTGCGGTGCAGCCGCCTCTACCCGCCTGCCCCCCAATTCCACCCGTCCACGCGCTCATACCCCGCGTTCCGCCGACCCGTTCCGCTCCGCTTGCCCCCCAGACAGCACTCGCTACGGACAACTTGCCGCGCACCCCGCGACGCAGCCGCCCGCGCCATAAGCGGTGAGCCATACCGACAGGTCGTTGATGTCGACCGCTCCGTCACCGTCGAAGTCCGAGCGGCCGAACGGTGCATTGCCTGGCGCGCCGAAGTCCGCGAGCCACACCGACAGGTCATTGATGCCGACGCCGTGTGCGCCGTCGAGGTCGAGCGCGGCGACTGTGGGGGAGCCCATCAGCGTGCCGTTACCGTAGATCTTCGCGCCGCTCGGCAGCGTTGCGGCATTTCCGGCGCCATTGGAGCACCCGAGCACGTTGAACGAGACACTGCCAGTGACGTTGGTGAACTTGCGGATCGTCTTCGCTCCACAGTTGACCGTGGCAGCGGCATCGAGTTGATCGCCGCAGATCATGAGATCCGTGCAGCCCGACAGGTCCACGACAATCGACGCACCATTGAGCGGAAGGTTCCCGATGTCGCGGGCAATGACGGTGAACACGCCCGTGGCGTCCGGAACATCGGCTTGCGATCCGACGAGTGTGATGACCGCTGGAACCGTGGACGTGGCGGGAGATGGATGGCTGCTGGCAAACACGTTGCTTGCCATCAGCGATAACACTCCAGAGACCACCGAAGTACGTATGGCCCTCATTGCTCCTCATCACTTTTCCAGGACCCGCCGGAACTGCCGCTGATGGGTTCTGTCCACGGACTCGGCGAGTACCCGTTCTCGCCCTTCTTACCCCGCCCCCTCCCGGCCCGTTCCGCCCCGTTTGACCCCCGGGCGTGGCGCGCTATTCTTCTGTGTCCAAACGCCGATACCTCCAGTGCCCGCACGCCTCCCGGCCGTCAGCGCCGGCGCAGAGCGCGAACCTCGCGCCGCGTGCAGCGCGACCGGGCCCCATGGCCGTCCCTCCCGGGCGGCAGAACAAGGACTCCATGAGCACGCCCAAGCCGTACCCCTCGTCACTCGACGACCGCCGCGAGACCGAACGCTTCCAGTTGAACCTGCTGGTCGGGTTCAAGCGCCAGCTGCCCGACAGCGACCCGGTCGAAACGCGTGAATGGCTCGAGGCGCTCGACGGCGTGGTCGAGTCGCAGGGCCGCGAGCGCGCGGACTTCCTGCTGCGCCGCGTCCTGAAGCGCGCGCGCCAGCTGCACGTGGGGCTGCCGGGGCTGGTGCAGTCGCGCTACATCAACACCATCTCGCCCGAGCAGGAGCCGCCGTTCCCGGGTGACGAGGAGATGGAGAAGCGCATCCGCCGCATCATCCGCTGGAATGCCGCGGCCATGGTGGTGCGTGCGAACGCGAAATTCGGCGGCCTCGGCGGCCACCTGTCCACGTATGCGTCGGCCGCGAGCCTCTACGAAGTGGGCTTCAACCATTTCTTCAGGGGAAAAGATGACGGCAGCTCGGGCGATCAGATCTTCTACCAGGGCCACGCCGCGCCCGGCATCTACTCGCGCGCGTTCCTTGAAGGGCGCTTGAGCGAGGGGCAGCTCGAGCACTTTCGCCGCGAGACGGTTCCGGGCCAGGGCCTGTCGAGCTACCCGCACCCGCGCCTCATGCCTGAGTTCTGGGAGTTCCCCACCGTCAGCATGGGCCTCGGGCCCATGAACGCCATCTATCAAGCCCGCTTCAACCGCTACCTCGCCGCGCGCGGGCTCGCCAAGACGGAAGCTTCGCGCGTGTGGGCGTTCCTCGGCGACGGCGAGATGGACGAGCCGGAGGCGACCGGCGCGCTGACGCTGGCGTCGCGCGAAGGGCTCGACAATCTTACCTTTGTCATCAACTGCAATCTTCAAAGACTTGATGGCCCGGTGCGCGGCAACGGCAAGATCATCCAGGAGCTGGAGGCCGTGTTCACCGGCGCCGGCTGGAACGTGATCAAGGTCATCTGGGCGCGCGAATGGGACGCGCTGCTGGCGCAGGACTACGACGGCGCGCTCGTGGACCGCATGAACGAGACCGTGGACGGCGACTGGCAGAAGTACGTGATCGAGTCGGGCGGCTACATCCGCGAGCATTTCTTCGGCACCGAGCCGGGACTGTTGAAGATGGTCGAGCACCTGTCCGACGACCAGATCAAGCACCTGCGCCGCGGCGGCCACGACTACAACAAGGTCTACGCCGCCTACGCGGCCGCGGTGGCGCACAAGGGCCGGCCCACGGTGATCCTGGCGCATACCGTGAAGGGTTGGACGCTCGGCGTCGGCGCCGAAGCGCGCAACATGACGCACCAGAAGAAGAAGCTCGACCTGGAGGAGCTGAAGAAGTTCCGCGACACGCTCGAGCTGCCGATCCCCGACAAGAAGATCCCCGAGGCGCCGCTGTTCCATCCCGGCATGGACAGCCCCGAGGTGCGCTACATGCTCGAGCGCCGGCGCGCGCTGGGCGGCTGCATCCCCAAGCGCATCGTGCGCAGCAAGTCGCTGCCGGCCGCGGCACCCAAGGCGTTCGCCGAGTTCGACGGTGGCACCGGCGCGAACCAGGCCGTGTCCACCACGATGGTGCTGGGCAAGCTGATGCGCAATCTTCTGCGCGACCCCAACTACGGCAAGTACGTGGTGCCCATCATCCCCGACGAGGCGCGCACGTTCGGCATGGAGGTGCTGTTTCGCGAGATCGGCATCTACCAGCCGTTCGGGCAGAAGTACGACCCGGTGGATTCCAAGCTGGTGCTGTCGTACACCGAGAAGCCAGACGGCCAGCTGCTCGAGGAAGGCATCACCGAGGCGGGCTCGATCGCCTCGTTCACCGCGGCCGGCACGGCGTACGCCACGCACGGCGCGCCCGCGGTGCCGTTTTACATCTTCTATTCCATGTTCGGATTCCAGCGCACGATGGACCAGATCTGGGCGTTCGGCGACGCGCGTGGGCGCGGCTTCCTGCTCGGCGCCACGGCCGGCCGCACGACCTTGAACGGCGAGGGCCTGCAGCACGAGGACGGCCACAGCCAGCTGCTGGCCAGTGTCGTCCCCAACTGCGTCGCCTATGACCCCTCGTTTGCATACGAAGTCGCAGCCCTCGTAAAAGACGGCCTGCGCCGCATGTACGAAAAGGGTGAAGACATCTTTTACTACCTCGCGCTCTACAATCAGGATTACACGATGCCGCCGAAGCCCGAGGGCATCGACGAAGGGCTGTTGAAGGGCCTCTACCGCTACCGGAGTTCTGAGTCCAAGTCGAGACTCAAGGCCCAGCTGTTCGGCAGCGGCCCGCTGATGCTGCAGGCCCTGCGCGCGCAGGAGATGCTGGCCGAGAAGTGGGACGTCGCGGCCGACGTCTGGAGCATGACCAGCGCGCAGCAGCTGCGAAACGACGCGCTCACCGTGGAGCGCTGGAACCGCCTCCACCCGACCGCGCCTCCGCGCGTGCCGTACGTGACGCAGGCGCTCAAGGGCAGCGAGGGCCCGGTCGTGGTGACCAGCGACTGGGTCAAGTCGGTGAACGACATGCCCGCGCGCTGGATCACGAACCGTTTCGTGGCGCTCGGCACCGATGGCTTCGGCCGGAGCGACACGCGTGAGGCGCTCCGCCGGCACTTCGAGACCGACGCCGAGCACATGGTCGTGGCGACGCTGCATGCGCTCATGCTCGACGGCCTGGTGAAGCCCGAGGCGGTGGCGAAGGCGATCCAGGAATACGGACTGGCCCCGGACATCACCGAACCGCGCGACGCGTGACGGGCGGGGATTCTGCACTGACGAAGCACCCTCAGCACGGCCGATAACGGCGGCATGACTGTGTACCTGCTTTCCTTTGTGTTGTTGCTGCTCGTGGTCACGCTGCCACCGCTCGCGCACGTGGCATACACGCGCTGGGTGCGGCGGCGGTTCCCGCTCGCGGGCGAGTCGTTCGTGCACGAGGGCGCACGCCTGCACTTCACGCGCTGCGGCGCGGGCCCGGTGGTGGTGCTGGTGCACGGCGCCAACGGCACGTGGAATGATTTTCCGCCCGAGCTCATCACCGAGCTGGCGCGCGACCACACCGTGCTGGCCGTGGACCGACCCGGTCACGGCTGGAGCGAGGCGCACGCCGGGCCGCTCGGGATGCACGAGAACGCAGCGGCCGTGTTGGCGCTGCTGCGCATGCAGCAGACAACCGGCGCCACTCTGGTGGGCCACTCGTACGGCGCGGCCGTGGCGATGCGCGCGGCGCTCGAGGCGCCTGAACTGGTGAGCCACGTGGTGGCAGTGGCACCGTGCACCGCGATCGACAGCCGCAATGCGCGCTATGCCTACGCACCGCTGGTGGGCCAGCCGGTGGGACTGGCGCTGTTCCACTTTGCCTCGCTGCCGCTGGTCCCGTTCGCGCTGCCGCTGCGCGCCCAGGCCTGGCACCCCGAGCGCGCGCCGCGCGGCTGGGGCGCGTCGCGCTCGTTCGCCTACGTGCCGTCGCAGATGCACGCGAGCGCACGCAACTTCCGCGCGCTCTACGCCGACCTGGCGTGGCTCGAGCACCACCTGCCGCAGCTCGGTGCGCGGCTCACGGTCCTGGCCGGCGGGTCCGACCGCGTGACGCCACCGGCGCGGCACGTGGAGTGGTTGCGGCGCGTGGTGCCCGGCGCACGCATCGCGGTGATGCCGGGCGTGGGGCACTGGCTGCCGCGCTTGCGACCTGACCTTGTGATCGATGCCGTGCGCACCTGTAGCAGCGCTCAATCTCCGGAGCCTGCCCGCCGATAGCTTGGGACACGACCCGGAGGACGCATGTCACCCTTCCTGATCCTGTTCATCGCCGTGGATGCCGTGCTCACCGTGAGCGTGCTGGTGTTCGTGCTC
>JAYVCN010000089.1:0-7971 GCA_043749875.1 Candidatus Eiseniibacteriota bacterium
CAACGCCGCCGGCCGGCGGCGTGTAGTCGGTCAGCGTGAGCCAGTACTGGTGCGCCTGTGCGCACGGCACCACCCCACACATGACGAGTATCGCCAATGGCACCCGCACCCGCGCGAGCAGCATGCCGCCGCGGCGCGGCAGCCGGACGCTCACGAGATCCGCTCTGTCATGCGACTCCCCCGACGACAACTAACCCGTGAGCTTGCCCACCATGACGACGGGACCGGACGGCTTGTGGTGGTCGGGAGAACCGCCCGCCGCTTCGAGCGAGAACGCGAACGCGGCGATCGCTTCAGTGCCGCCCACGTGCTCGAGCTTCGCCACCGCGCGGCCACTGGCGTCGGCATGCACGACGCCGAGGCTGGTCGGACCGGTGGCGGTGATGGCCCACAGCTCGTAGTCGCGGCCCGTGGGCGCGGCGAACTGCTGCGCCACCACGATCGCGCGCCGCGAGCCAGGGTCGTAGAGCACCTGCGCCGCGAGCGCCCGATCGCCGTCGGGCGTGGGTGCCAACTTGATGACGCGTGTCTCTGGCGCCTCGAGCATGGCGGCCCAGCGGCGCTCGTCGTCGAGCTTCTGCTGCAGTGCGGAATTGGTCGCCCGGGCCTGGTCGAGTTGCGTGATGAGCGCGTCGCCGCGGCGCCACGCGAGCACACCGGCCACCGCCATCAGCACGGCGGCGGCCGCCCACGCCCATGCGGCGAACGCCGGCCGCTCGCGTCGCGGCAGCTCCATCACGCGCTGCACGATCGGCGGCGAAGGCTCGATGGCCGGTGCGGCCGAAGTCGTCCCCGGCACGCCCTCGGCAGTCACCGCCGCGAGCACGCGCGCGCGCAGCGCCGCGGGTGCACGCAGCGGCGGCACCGACAGCGCCAGCACGGTGGCGCCACCCGAGAGCGCCCGCAGCTCGGCCGCACACACGTCGCAGCCGCTGACGAGGTGCGCCTCGAGCTCGCGGTGCCCGGCATCGTCGAGCACGCCCAGCACCTGGGCGGCGCACAGGTCGAGATGTTCGTCGCGATGCCGGTTCACGGCAGCTCCTCCACCGGGACGCGCTCGCGCAGCTTGAGCAACGCCTGGCGCGTCCAGGACTTGACGGTGCCGAGCGGCGCACGCATGCGCTCGGCGATCTCGGTCTGCGACAGACCTTCGAAATAGGCGAGCTCGACGACGGCGCGCTGTTGCGGCGCGAGCGCGGTCATGGCGGTGGCGACGTCCTTGCGGAGCATGCGCTGGGCATAGCCCGACGCCGGATCGGGCGCGGGCGGCGGTGGCGCCACGGCGCTCTCCGCGGCGGCCGCGGTCTCGGCACGCCGGCGCGAGCCCATGCTCCGCAGGCGATCGAGCGCCCGGCTGCGAACGATGGTCACGAGCCAGGCCCCCACGGCGCCGCGCGACGCGTCGTAGCTCGCGGCGTTGCGCCATGCCTGCATCCACGTGTCCTGAAGGGCTTCCTCGGCATCCGACGCGCCTCCCACGATCCGCACGGCCAGCGAGTAGAGCAGGTCGCTGTAGCGGTCGTAGAGCTCCGCGAGCGCGCCCGAATCCCCGGCGGCCATCCGCTCGATGCAGCGGTGGTCGCGGTCGAACTGGCTCAAGGGCGGTCCCCGTTCGGGGGGGCCTGCAATGCCACTACGGTGCGGACGCGGGATCGGACCAATGGACTCTCGGACGAAGCGGGCCAGATTCTGCCGGATGGGCAGACCACCTTAACCCAGAACCCTGCAACTGGCTCGGGACCGCCATGGCGCGAGGTTCGGTAGGGCCGAACGCGGCAGCACCTCGGGCGAATCCGAGGCGATCTGCACGATTGGCGGGCCAGCAACGACACCCCTGGACACGCGAAGGGGCACGTAGCACACCCACGCGCCACGCGCCCTTCGGTCGGGGTCCCTGCGATGTTTCCCCGAAATCTTCGAGTCAGCGACGGCGGAGTTCGTGCCCTCGCGTGCTGCTCCTGGCGAGCCTGCAAGCGAGCCGTGAACGCGAACGGCGTCCCGCCGCGAGCAGCCCATTTGCGCTCGCGAATCCGCGCCATCTGACTCTATCTTACAGCATCCCGCCCCCTGGGTTGTCGCGAAAGGTTCCGTCCCCAGCCGGTCCTCGGGTGACAAGCGAGCGTTGCCTGGGCGTGGCGCTTGCCCCAGACTCGCGATCGACCCGCCTCCCGCTGAGAAGTTCGCGCGCCCGGGCCCACGCAAGAGGTGACGCACCGCAGGCTCGACAGCAGCAGCCCCCGCGCCGCCGTTGCGGCGAAATCAAGAGGACCCACATGTCGCGACGCCGGCATCTCTGCCTCGCTCTTCTGCTGCTCACGCGCCTCGCCCTGGCTTCGCCCACGCACGCCAGCGAGCAGAGCCTGTCGCTGTCGGCCGCCATGAGTTCGGTTTACAACAACAACTTCCTCGAGTACTCCGACAACCAGCTCACCACGTTCCAGGCCGGTACGCACCCACTGCGGTTCGCGGTCCAGTCCACCGACGACGCCATCTTCTCGCCCGGGCTGTCGCTCACCTGGGATCTGGACCAGGGCGGCGGACGGCGGCATGCGCTGCGCGCGCACGGGGACGGCGACTTCCACGGCACCAATTCCGGCGCCGACCGCCGCTCGTACAGCGGGCGCTGGACCGAGAGCTTCTCGGGCGGCCGCAGATTGGCGCTGGGCTACAGTCGCCTGGACCATTACTACGTGCGCCAACTGCGTGACGAGGACCTCTTCGTCCTGCTTCCCGCGACCGCGACGACGACGCAGAAGGACGCCACCTGGCAGCGCGCCGAGTTCGATCAGGCCGCCGTGAGCGCGAGCTGGCGCGAGCCGCTCGGCAAGCGGGCGAACCTCGGGCTCGCGTACCGCTACGAGAAGCGCGACTACGTGCCGGCGTTTCGCGAGCGTTCGGCCAGGGCGAACCAGGGCGAGGTGAGCGTGGGCTGGAACGACCTGCCGCACCATGGCGAGCTGGAGCTCTCCGGCGGTTATCGGCAGAGCAAAGCCGAGGCGACGGACGGCGACGCCATCGTGGGTGACGACGACGACGTGAGCTTTCACGGCCTGCTGGCCGGCGTGACCGGCCGCGTGGAGTTCACGCGCTCGCGTGCGCTGCGCTGGCGTGGCGACCTGGGAGTCGACGTGGCGAGCCGCGCCTATGACTCCAAGCGTCCGCCCGCGGTGGACCCGTTCCACGTCGGGCGCAACGACATGCTGCTCGGCTTCGAGGCGGGCTTGCGGGCCGCGTGGCATCGCTGGGACGCGCGTGCGTTCCTCCGCATCGAGAACAACACGGCCAACCTCGGCACGGGAGCCTCGCCCACGTCGGACAGTGGCAGCTACCACGAGCACCAGTTCGGACTCGAGCTGTCCTGGTCCGGGGCGATCTGGAAGTCGCGGACGAAGCCGGAGTAGCGCCGGCTGGCGCGTAGCTTACTTACTTCGCCGCTTGAGTTTGCCCCCCGCCCCGGTTGCTGGACGGCTGCCTGTTCGTGTATAAGCGTGCGGTTGGGCTGGAACCGGGCGGGACCCTGGGGCGATGGAGCCACCTGCGGGGCCACCTGCTCCCCCTGCGGGGTTTCACGCACCACCACTATCGTCTCCGGAGGCAGCTTTGTCTCGGCAGGCCCTGTTGCTCCCATTTGCGGCGCTCTATGCGACCGCTTTGCTCGCCGGTTGTGCGCAGACGCCCGGTCCGGGGCTCGCCCGGGGCAAGATGATGTTCGACAACTGCACGCCATGCCATGGCGCAGACGGCTTCGGGAACCCGTCGCTGGGTGCACCGGCCATCGCCGGCTTGCCGCGCTGGTATGTCGAGCGGCAGCTGATCGACTTCAAGACCTCCATGCGTGGCGCGCATCCCCAGGACATGGAAGGTGCGCGCATGCGGCCCATGGCGCGCTCACTCTACCGCACCGGCGACGTGGAATCGGTCGCCCGCTACGTGGCGACGCTGCCCGGCCGCGTGCCCGCCGCGAGCATGGCCCAGGGAGACACGGCCGCGGGTCGGGTCAGCTACCAGAACATCTGCATCACGTGTCACCAGGAGGACGGCAGCGGCAACGAGGCGCTCGGCGCCCCGACGCTCACGCACCAGTACGACTGGTACATGCTGACGCAGCTCGCCAAGTTCAAGTCCGGCATGCGCGGCGCGCACCCGGATGACACGATGGGCGCGCAGATGGCGGCCATGTCGCAGACGCTCGCGGACAGCGCCGCCATGCACGACGTCATCGCCTACATCCGGACGTTGCAGAAGTGACGAACCTTGCGCAAGTGACGGGGGCCCGCCATGGCCGGTGACGGTTTCGACGACGATTGGGCGGACAACACCGCCAGGTACACCTTCATCTTCACGGTCGTGGGCGTGGTGCTGTTCGTGGGCGCCGTGCTCCTGTTCATCCGCTGAGCCCTTCCGAGCCGAGGACAACGATGATCCTGAGTCTTCCGAGCCTGTCGACGTACTCCGGGGACATCGATCGGCTCGTGATCCTGGTAACCGTTCTGGTCGGCGTGTGGTTCATCGCCGCGCAGATCATGTTCTTCTGGCTGCTGTGGCGTTTCCGCAAGCGCGACGGCGTCAAATCCCAGTACATCACCGGAAAAGAGCCGCATCTCAAGCGCTGGATCAACATCCCGCACACGCTCATCCTGCTGTGCGACGTGGTCATCATCATCGGTGCGGTGCGTGTGTGGGTGGAGGTCAAGCAGACGCTGCCGCCGGCGGACGACACCATCCGCGTCGTGGGCCAGCAGTGGACGTGGACGTTCCAGCATTCGGGCGTCGATGGCGTGCTCGACACCGCCGACGACGTGTGGACCAGTGACACGCTGCACGTGACCGTGGGCAAGACCTACCACTTCCTGCTCGAGGCCAAGGACGTCGTCCATAGCTTCTTCGTGCCGGTGTTCCGGTTGAAGCAGGACGCGATCCCGGGCCGCACGATCACGGGCTGGTTCAGGGCCACGAATACCGGCTCCTACGACATCACGTGCGCGCAGATGTGCGGCATCGGGCACGGCATCATGGGCGCCCGCATCGTGATCGAGAGCCCAGAGCAGCACGCTGCCTGGGTGCAGCAGCATTCCGCGGTCGCCGTCGCCGGCGCCACTGGCACTGACTCCACCGCCGCCATGTCCGCTGGCGCCAAGAACTGACGGGGCCTCGATGACGGAACACGCGCAGACACAAATGCACGACGCGGGCCACGGCGCACATGCCGAACCGAACTGGTTCATCAAGTACTGCTGGTCCACCGACCACAAGGTCATCGCCATGCAGTACACGTTCACCGGTATGTTCATGGCGCTGGTCGGCGGGTTCATGGCGTACGTGTTCCGCATGCAGATCGCCTACCCGGGCATGAACGTGCCGTTCTTCGGGCACGTCTCCCCCGACGCCTACAACGCGCTGGTCACGAACCACGGCAGCATCATGATCTTCTGGGTCGCCATGCCGGTGCTCATCGCCGGCTTCGGCAACTTCCTGATCCCGCTCATGTGCGGCTGCGACGACATGGTGTTCCCGCGCATCAACCGCTTGAGCTATCAGTTGTTCCTGTTGAGCGCGCTGGTGCTGCTCGCGTCGCTGTTCGTGCCGGGCGGCGGCTTCGGCGGCGCGTGGACCGCCTACCCGCCGTTGTCCTCGACGGCCAAGTACAACCTCACGCCCATGGGCAGCAGCATGTGGGTGCTGGCGGTGGCGCTGGAGTTCGTGGCGTTCCTGCTCGGCGGCATCAATTTCATCACCACCGCCATGAACGCGCGCGCCCCGGGCATGAAGGCGTTCGACGTCCCGCTGGTGGTGTGGATGATCGTCGTGGCCAGCCTGCTGTTCATGGCCTCGGTCGGCCCGCTGATCGCCGGCGCGGTCATGCTGCTGTTCGACCAGAACCTTGGCACCGCGTTCTACAACCCGGCGCGCGGCGGCGACCCAGTACTGTGGCAGCACCTGTTCTGGTTCTTCGGCCACCCCGAGGTGTACGTCGTGATGCTGCCGGCCATGGGCATCGTGGCCGAGGTCATGACCGTGTTCGCGCGCAAGAAGATGTTCGCATACAAGACCGTCATCTACACGGTCATCGCCACCGGCGTGCTGTCGTTCTTCGTCTGGGCGCACCACCAGTTCGTCGCCGGCATCGACCCGCGCATGGCGAACGTGTTCACGATCACCACCGTGCTCATCTCCATCCCGATCGCCGAGATGTGCTTCCTGTACATCGCCACGCTGTACGGCGGCTCGATCCGGTTCAGCACGCCGATGCTATGGGCGCTGGCGTTCCTGGCCGAGTTCTTACTTGGCGGCGTGACCGGCATCTACCTGGGCGCGAGCGGCGCCGATATCTTCTTCCACGATACCTACTTCGTGATCGCGCACTTCCACTACACGTTCTTCCCCATCGCCATCATCGGCTCGATGGCCGGGCTCACGTTCTGGTTCCCGAAGATGTTCGGCAGGATGATGAACGAGACCCTGGGCAAGATCCACTTCTGGGGCACCATCATCCCGTTCAATTTCATCTTCATCCCGATGTTCTTCCTCGGGCTCTCGGGCGAGCACCGCCGCATCTACGACTACACCAACTTCCCCGACCTGAATAACCCGGGCATGCAGGCGCTGCGCATCATGTCCACGGTCGCGCTGGTGACCATGCTGCTGTTCCAGTTCGTGTTCCTGTGGAACTTCATCGTCAGCCTGATTCGCGGACCCAAGGCGGAGAAGAACCCGTGGCAAGCGAACACGCTGGAGTGGACCGCCGACTCGCCACCGCCACACGGCAACTTCCCGGTCATGCCGACCGTGTATCGCGGCCCCTACGAATACGCGGTCCCCGGCCGCGAACTCGACTACTGGCCCCAGGACGAGAAGGATTGACGCCATGAGCGTGAAGACCATCGCCACGCAGCGCGCGAGCATGGGCATCCCCACCGGACGACTGGCGGTGTGGTGGGTGCTGGTGTCGGAGATCGTCATCTTCGGCGGCGTGCTGGTGTCCTACCTCATGCACCGCCTGGCGCACGTCGAGTGGGCCGAGCAGGCCGCCTACACCAACACCTGGGCTGGCGCGTTCAACACGCTGGTGCTGCTGTCCTCGAGCCTGTCCGCCGTGCTCGCGCACCAGGCCGCCGAGAAGGGCGACGGACCCAAGGCGGCAAGATTGCTGTACCTGACCTGCCTCGGCGGCCTCATCTTCCTGATCGTCAAATCGTTCGAGTGGGCGCACGAGATCCGGGAAGGATTCACGCTCCAATCCGGCGGGTTCTGGTCGTACTATTACACCGCCGCTGGGCTGCACGCGTTCCATGTCATCGCCGGCATCTGCGTGATGCTGTGGGTCGCCGCCTGCGCCAAGAAGAACGAGGACCTGCACCGCGTCGAGAACGTGGGCATCTACTGGCACTTCGTCGACCTGGTCTGGATCTTCCTGTTTCCCTTGCTGTACATCGCCAAGTAGCCCCCCCCCGCTTCGCCCACCGTCCCCAAAGTCGCAAGCCGCCCCGCAAGGAGACCGAATGTCCGCTCACGCCCAGGTGCAGGGTCAGGCTCCGGAGAGCCATGGGGCTGCCCATCACACCAACTACGTGAAGATCTGGGCCATCCTCGTGGGGCTACTCGTGGTCAGCGTGCTCGGTCCCATGGCCGGCATCCGCTGGCTCACGCTCATCGCTGCGTTCGGCGTCGCGCTGGTCAAGGCCTACATGGTCGCCAAGAACTTCATGCACCTCGACGTCCAGAAACCGATCGTGCACTGGATCCTGGGCGCAGCTCTGGCGCTGATGGTGCTGTTGTACGGCGCGCTCGCACCGGACGTCCAAAAGGGCTCGGGCCAGAACTGGAAGAAGGACGCCGGCTTCCACCACAGTTTCACGACCTCGAAGCCGCTCGAGCGTGGCGAACATGCGGCGGGCGAGCTGGATGAGCGGGGAAAGAAAGCCGCGCCGCAGTATGTCAAGCCCTGACCTGACGTTGCCTCGCCCGCTCGCC
>JAYVCN010000090.1:0-5090 GCA_043749875.1 Candidatus Eiseniibacteriota bacterium
CGCGCAGCTCGGCGACTCCTGCCAACGACACCACCCGCCGCGGTTCGTGTAGCCGGTGCTTCAAGTTCGGCACCGCGTCGGTGCCGCCGGCCACCACGAGGCAGTCTCCCTTGTGCTCCCCCAGCTCGCGCAGAACTGCGTCGACGCTGGTCGGCCGCACCCATTCAAACACCGGCAGCGTGAGCATGGCCTACCCTCGCGCCCCGGCGCCGGCGAGCCGCGCGCGGGCCTGCGTCCATGCGGCGCGCGCATCGCCGGCCATGAGCAGCTCGCGCACCGCGGGCGGCGCGAACGGCAACTTGTCGCAGCGGATGCCGAGCGCGTCGTGGATAGCGTTGGCGATGGCGGGCACGCTGGGATGCAGCGGGCCCTCCCCGGCCTCCTTGGCGCCGTAGGGACCTTCCGGGTCCACGGACTCGATGATGAACGATTCGAGTTCCGGCGTGTCGAGTGTGGTCGGCATGCGGTAGTCGAGCAGGCTCGGGCCGTGGTGGATGCCGGCGCCGTGGCCGGCGGTGGCGGCCTTGAACGTGTGCGTCTCGAACAGCGCCTCGCCGAAGCCCATGTAGGCGCTCCCCTCCATCTGTCCCTCCACCGCCACCGGCGACAGCGCGCGGCCGCAGTCGTGCGCGACCCAGATCTTCTTGACCGTGACGTACCCCGTCTCGGGGTCGCAATCCACCTCGGCCACGTGCGCCGTGAACGAATACGCCGGCGACGCGCCGATGGTACCGCCGCGGTAGTCGCCGCCGAGCTTGGGCGACTGGTACCAGCCGACCGAGCCGAGCGTGCCGTGCTGCGCCTCGGCGGCCTGGAATGCGTCTTTGACGCTCATCGCATACTTGCTGGGGTCGCTGGATGCGACGGCCATGCCGTTCGCCAGCACCACGTCCCCCTTCGGCACGCCCCAGCGCTCGGCGAGTGTGCCGGCGATCTTCTCGCGCAGTTGCCGCGCGGCGTCGAGGCAGGCATTGCCACACATGAACGTCTCGCGGCTCGAGTACGAGCCCAGATCCACCGGCGTCAGATCCGTGTCGGCGGCCACCACGCGCACGTCGCGCAGCTTGAGCCCCAGCTCTTCGCACACGATGTAGGCGAGCACCGAGTCGGCGCCCTGGCCGATGTCGCTGATGCCGCAGAACACCGTGGCGCGGCCGGAGCGGTCGAGTTTCAGCTGCACGCCCGACTGCGGCATCTCGTTCGGGTAGATGCAATAGTTCGTGCCCGAGATGTACATGCTGCCCGCCATGCCAAGGCCGCGGCCATAAGGCATCTGCCGCCAGCGCCGCTTCCACTCGGAAGCCTTCTCGACCGCGTCCAGGCACTCGGGAAACCCGTTCGAAGTCACGCGCAGCCCGTTCACGGTGCGGGTGTTCTGGCCAATGAAGTTCTTGCGGCGGACCGCGAACGGATCCATGCCGATCTTCTCGGCGAGTTTGTCGAGCTGGCACTCGAACGCGAATCGCGGCTGCACCGAGCCATGCCCGCGCTTGGGGCCACAGCATGGCTTGTTCGTGAACACGCGCGTGGAGTCGAAGCGATAGGCCGGCATGGCGTACGGCGCGGTCAGCAACTGGCCCGAGTAATACGTGGTCACGAGCCCGAAGCTCGAGTAGGCGCCGCCATCGATATGAATGCGCGCGTCCGTGCCGGTGAGCATGCCATCCGCCTGGATGCCGGTGCGATACTTGAGCCGCATCGGGTGGCGGCCGCGGTGCGCGTAGAACACTTCTTCGCGCGTGTACAGGATCTTCACCGGACGGCCGGTCATCATGGACAGCTTGGCGGCACAGAATTCGAGTGAGAACGGCTCGCTCTTGCCTCCGAACGCACCGCCCACGACCGGCTGGATGACGCGGATGCGCTGTGTGGGCAGGCCCAGCACCTTGGCGAGGTCGCGGTGCAGGTAGTGCGCGACCTGCGTGCTCGACCACACGGTCAGGAAGCCGCTGGCGTCGAACTCGGCGACGCAGCAGTGCGGCTCGATCGGCCCGTGCGTGGAGCCCTCGTACCAGTACTCGGCCTCCACCACCTCGGCGCTCGCGGCCAGCAGCTCGTCGACAGGACCGAATTCAAGATGAACGTGCTTGGAGAGATTGCCCTCTGAAGCTTTCTCGTTCACCTGGATCTCGGGGTGCGCGAGCGCCTCGTCGATGCCGGTGATGGCGGGCAGCACCTCGTAAGTGACCTTGATCTGCTTCAGGGCCTCTTCCGCGATCAACTCGGAATCCGCGGCGATGCAGGCGATCGCGTCGCCCACGTAGCGGGCCTTGTCCTCGCACAGCGCCTGCTCGTCCTGCGTCCACGGGATGATGCCGAAGTACTCGGGCAGGTCCTTGCCGGTCACCACCGCATGCACGCCCGGCATGGCGAGCGCCGTGCTGACATCGATGGCAAGGAGTCGCGCATGCGCATGGATCGAACGCTTGATCTTGGCGTGCAGCATGCGCGGCAGCGAGATGTCGTCGGCATACACGGCACGACCGGTGACCTTGGCGAGTCCCTCGAGCTTCCGGTTCCGTCGACCGATGGTGTGGAACGTGTTGCCGTTCGGAGGCCCGGAGCGGCCGGCGTCCCATACCGGCGGCGTCAGGCGCGCGGTGCTCGGCATGTCGCGGCCGGCGGGTATCGCCATGCCGGGCTTCGCTGCGGCGGTGTCCTCCGCCTTCGCCCCGTTCGCCGGCTTCGCAGGCTTGCTCACTCGCGCTCCAGGACGCCGGTCGGTGCGCGCATCTCGCGCGCGGCAAGCTCCACGGCGTCAATGATCTTGGTATAGCCGGTGCAACGGCACAGGTTCCCGGACAACGCGTGCGAGATCTCCTCGCGCGAGGGCTGCGCGGTCCGTGCCAGCAGCGCGTATGCGCTCATCAACATGCCGGGCGTGCAGAAGCCGCACTGGGCGCCGCCAGTGAGGTCGAACGCATGCTGCAACGCGTGCGGACTCGCCCCCTCGGCAAGCCCCTCCACCGTGCGCACCTCGCGGCCCTCGCAGGCCAGCGCCAGTGTGATGCACGCCAGCACCGGCTCGCCGTCGAGCAGCACAGTGCAGGCGCCGCAGTCGCCCTTGTCACAGCCCTGCTTGGAGCCGGTGAGCGCGAGCCCATAGCGCAGCGCCTCGAGCAGCGTCGTGTACGGCGTCACGGCACACTCGCGGGTGTCGCCGTTCACGCGGAGCCGGCATAGCACCGAGGCAAGGGGTTCCAAAAGGGGTACTCCGTAAGGACGGCGAGCAGTACCAGCGGGAGGAGACGAGGGCAGCCGCTGCGATTGAAGCCCCTGCACCTTGGGGTGTCAACGCCGGGGCCGCCGGTGTACGCGGCTCGGGCGCGCAGCTCGGGCGTCGCCGCAGCACGTGGGGCCAGCCCGGCGTCAAGACACTCCCGGTCCACCCCGCTTGCCCGCGCGGCGCGCGCCGCGCACAATAGCCGGCATGAGTGACTCCACCCCCAAGCCGCCGTCGTTCTGGTGGGCGGCCGATCAGGCCGCCTTCGCAGCGCTCGCCGCCGACTGCGACGTCGACGCCATCATCATCGGTGGCGGCATCACGGGCTTGACGCTGGCGTACACCATGAGCGAGCAAGGTTCGATCGTGGCCGTGCTCGAGTCGGGCCGCATGGCCGGCGAGGCGAGCGGCCGCAACGCCGGCTTCCTGCTGGCGATCCCCGCTGAGCCGTACGCCGAGCGCATCGCGCTCTGGGGTCGCGACGGCGCACGCGCATTTCTCCAACTCGGCCGCCGCACCCACCAGCGAATCGCGCACCTGGCGCAGACGCTGCACATCGACTGTGATCACAAGCTGTCAGGAAGTCTGCGGCTCACGCGCTCCGAGGAGGAGAGCGAGGACATGCGCGGGTCGCTGCCGGAGCTGCGGCACGATGGCTTCCCGATGCGCGAGATCGCGCTCGCGGACGTGCTGCCAGCGCACGCGCGCTCGCGCTTCCACGCCGCCTTCGAGGTGCCCGAGGACGGCGTCGTGGACCCGGTCCGCTTCCAGCACGGGCTCGCGGCCGCCGCCGTGCGGCTCGGCGCCAAGCTGCACGAGGGCTCGCGCGTGACCGGCGCGCACTGGCAGGACGGACTCTGGAACGCGTTCGCCAATGGCCACGTCGTGCGCGGTCGCACGCTGGTGATCGCCACCAACGCTTACGCGCCGGCGCTGGTGCCGGCGCTGAAACCACTCATCATGCCGCGCCGTGGCCAGATGCTGGCCACCGCCCCGCTCGAGGCGCGCTTCGATCCGCGACCGGTGTATGCCAACTATGGCTATCAGTACTGGCGGCAGATGGCGGACGGGCGGATGGTGATGGGCGGTTGGCGCAACACGGCGTTCGATGCCGAGTCGGGTTACGACACGGATACCACCGCGACCATCCAACAATACATCGAGCAGGGCCTGGCCGAGCTGGTCCCCGCGGGGGCCAAGGTCGAATACCGCTGGGCCGGCACCATGGGCTTCGCCCGCGACGGCCGCCCGCTGGTGGGCTGGCTGGACGCCGCGCACCATCTCGCCATCTGCGCCGGCTTCACCGGACACGGCATGGGCATGGCGACCGCGTGCACCGAGGACCTCGCTGAGCTGCTGGCGTTCAAGCGAGCGCCGGCGATCGCGTCCTTGGATCCACAGCGTTTCACAGAGGTGCGCGAGGCGCGCGATGCGCTCGTGGCACTGGGCGCGGTGGCGAGCTAGGCCCCCACCCGGGCCGATAGCAATCGTTTACCCGACTCTGCCCGAGGGCTATACTGCGGCCGACGATCGAACCCCGTCGCTATTGACCCCCAACCGCGTGCCCCCGCGCCGCCGGCACCGGCCGGCCGCTTCGGCGTTCTGGGCCGCAGGACGCGCCCGACATGCAGACCGGACTCAAGACACTCGATGAAGTGCGCCATGCCGTCGCCGTGCTCGTGACGGGGAACGGCGATGCCCTGGACCGGCTGGTGTGGACCGGAGTATTCGGCCCCTCCGGCGTGCAGGAAGCCGCTCGCCAGGGTGTGCTCGACCAGTGCCGCTCGGTCGGCATCTACCCCGCCTCGATCCACAGCCTGTACCTGGCGCGTGGCCGCGGCGAGGTGCCGCCCGCGTTCACCGTGCC
>JAYVCN010000091.1:0-4369 GCA_043749875.1 Candidatus Eiseniibacteriota bacterium
CTCGCAACAGCAATGTCTCGGCCCGGTGCGAGGCGCGCATCAGGCGCCGAACGTGCCGCGGGCAGCCGGCGTGCCTGCGGGACCTGCGCTCCGGCTCGACCAGCGTCCGCCCGGGTGGGAGACCGCGAGCCCGCTCCATGTGAGCTTGAGCAGTCGCGCGAGCGCGTCGGCGGGTGCGAGCCCGCACGCGACGGCAAGGGACTCGACGCCGGCGGGACTGGCGGTGAGCCGCGCGCGCAGCCGCGCATCGGGATCGAGCGCGTCGAGCGGCGGGGGACCGAGCACCGCCAGCACGTCGCCGGCGTCGGCACACGGGCGGGCGCCGGCGCGCAGCAGCGCCAGCGTGCCGCGCGAAGCCGGGCGGTCGATGTCGCCCGGCACGGCCAGCAACGCCCGGCCGAGTGCGCGAGCCACCGCGGCCGTGGACAACGCCCCGCTGTGTTCCGACGCCTCCACCACCACGGTCGCGGCAGCGAGCGCGGCGATGATGCGATTGCGCTTCACGAACGCGCCGCGCCCGAACGGCCCGCCCTCTGAAACCTCGCTCACCACCGCGCCGGCCGCGGCGATGCGTATGGCAAGCGGCAGGTGGCATTCGGGAGTGATGCACGCAAGCGACGACGCGATCACCGCCACCGTACGCCCGCCGCCGGCGAGCGCACCCACGTGCGCCGCGGCGTCGATGCCGCGCGCCAGCCCGCTCACCACCACGACGCCGTGTGCAGCCAAGTCGCGAGCCAGGCGATCGGCGATGGCGAGCCCGTACGGCGTCGCTGCGCGCGAGCCCACGATGGCCACGGCAGCGTGTTCGGGCGGCAACTGCCCGCCCCACACGTGCAGGCGCGCCGGCGAATCGGCGAGCGGGCCGAGTGCGGCGGGATAGCCGGTCGCGCCGCGCTCGAGCGTGCGCACCGCCCGCGGCACGGGGGCGTCGCGCAGCAGCATCAGCGCGCCGCGCTGTCCATGCCGTGCGCCGTGGACGGCGTGGAGCCCGGCGTCGCAGGCGGCCCGGGCTGCACCGGCAACGGGGTCTGGAGCTTCTCCCATACGACTCCCTCCTCACTTGCGCGTACCCGTGGCGAATCGTCACGGAGCGAGTCGGGGTCGGCTTGCGACATCAGGTCCTCGGCCCGCAGCAATCGCTGTAGCCGTTCGGCAAGGTTCCGGTCGGTCAGGAGCAGGCGCGCCAGGCGCTCATGGCGCAGCTCGGGTGCGAGCCGATGCAGCTCCCACGCGATGCGCGCCGAGCCGCCGTGCTGCCCGAACGCGCTGAGCGCCACGTACGCC
Source organism: Candidatus Eiseniibacteriota bacterium (assembly GCA_043749875.1). Classification (GTDB taxonomy): domain Bacteria; phylum Eisenbacteria; class RBG-16-71-46; order RBG-16-71-46; family RBG-16-71-46; genus JAIOPA01. The sequence goes on from JAYVCN010000091.1 coordinate 1,288, forward strand.
TCACGCACCACCGTCTCGACACTGTCGTCCGTGAGCTTCAGGAGCGGCGCAGCGGCCGGTCCCCAGCCCATCTGCCCGAGCACGCGCGCGGCGCTGGTGCGCGAGAACCACAGCCCCTGCTCGAGCAGTGGCAACAACGCCGGGCCAGAACGTTCGCCGATCCGCAGCAGGGCCGACTCGGCCAGCTCGCGCAGGTAGCCCGACTCGTCGCTCAGGCAGCCGACGAGCAGCCGGAGCGCTTCGTCGTCACGCCGTTGCTCGAGCGAGCGGACGTAGTCGCGCTTGCCCGCGAGCCCGCGTGAACTCATCGCGTCGGATACCCGTCCTGCCGCCGACTGCTCATCCGCCATCGTCTTCTCCCGCTTCCGTGAGACCGGCCGTCAGCACCGGCGGGATCATCGTCCACAGATCCTCGAGCAGTCCCCGCACCCCTTCGCCGGTATGGGCGCTGATGAGCCGCGCCTCCGGCAGTCCCACGCGTGCGGGCAGGGTCGCGTGCTCTTGCGGGGGGAGCAGGTCCGCTTTGCTCAACACCACCCGGTGCGGCTTCTCCGCGAGAGCAGGACTGTACTCCGCGATCTCCCGCTCGAGCAACGCGAGAGTCTCGGCCGGGTCCGCGGCGGACGCGTCGACCAGGAACACCAGCAGCCGCGTGCGCTCGACGTGGCGCAGGAACTGCAGCCCGAGTCCCTTGCCCGTGGCCGCACCCTCGATCAGGCCCGGCAGGTCGGCCACCACGAACGTGCGTTCGTCCTCGAGCGAGACGATGCCGAGATTGGGTTCAAGTGTGGTGAACGGATAATCCGCTACCTTGGGGCGGGCGCGCGTGATGCGCGACAGCAGCGTGCTCTTGCCGGCGTTGGGCAGGCCCACCAGCCCGACGTCGGCGATGAGCTTGAGCTCCAGTTCCACCGTGCGCTCCTCCCCCTCCTCGCCCGGATCGGCGCGGCGCGGCGCCTGGTGCGTGGGGGTGGCGAAGCGGGTGTTCCCCCGCCCGCCGCGGCCCCCGCGCGCGGCCAGGTAGCGGTCGCCGTCCTTGATCAGGTCAGCCACGAGTTCCGCCGTCGCAGCGTCCTTGACCACGGTCCCGGGCGGGACGCGCACGACGAGGTCCTCGCCGTTGCGCCCGGTCTTGTTATTGCCCGAACCGGGGCGCCCGTGGCCGGCGCGGTACTGGGGCTGTTCGCGGCAGTCGAGCAACGTACGCACGTGCGCGTCGACGACCAGCCACACGTCGCCCCCCTTGCCGCCGTCACCACCGTCGGGCCCGCCCTTCGGGACGTATTTTTCACGCCGGAAACTGATGCAGCCCGCGCCGCCCTTGCCCGACTGGCAGTGGATGCGCGCGAGATCGATCAACATGTCCGGCCTCCCGCCGTGAATCCGATGACGCTCATCGCACTTCCCTCAGCTCGTCTCATCGCACATGGGACAGCTCGTCTTATCGCTCGCCTGACGAGACCGCGTCGCGCACCGCGCGCAGCAGTCCACCCGAGCGCGCGATCTCGCGCAGCGGGACTTCCAGGTCGCAGCGCACATCAAAGGTGAAGCCGCGCGTCAGGTGCCGCACCGACACGCGCCCACCCGGCCCCGGGGTTGCGGCCGGCGGGGGGATCTCCAGCTCGTCCCCGGCGCGCACCTCGCGGCGGTCGCCGGGCTCGAGCCAGGTGAGCGGCAGCACGCCGTGTAGCGCCAGCAGGCGGTCGTGCCCCCCCGAGTACGACGCGGCGATGATCGCACGCACACCCAGCGCCGCGGTCGCGCGCGCCACCGGCTCGGAATGTCGACCGCCACCATAGCCCTCGCCCGCTACCACCACGCACGTGCCGAGCGAGCGCGCGCGCGCCGGTGCGTCGGAGTCGAGCGGACGGAACAGCGCAGCGGCCAACTCGTCGGCGTCGGCGCGCGCGGCCCACGCGCGCGGCCCCCACGGCAGCAGGCGGGCTGCGACCGCGTCGTCGCCAGCGTCGACCAGGACCACGGCGCGAAACGGCACGTCATGCACCGGCGGCAGGGGCGCCTGCCGGTGGTGCGCCCCACGCTCGACCTCACCCCCGGCTGGCTCCAGGACATCGTCCCACACCGGCGTCGGCCGGGAACTCGCATGGCCTGCGCTCACCATGGCTTCGGCGGCGGTGCTGCACGTGAGCAGGGCTGCACAGGTCCACACGCCACGTTCGCGTGCCGCTTCGTCGACCGGGTCACCGCCAAGCAACACGGCCGCGGGGGGCGTGGACGCCGCGACCGGATCGGCGCGGTCGAGGATCACCGCACCCGCGTCCCTGAGCGCCGCGAGTGTGCCCGCCTCGGTCCACACCGCCAGCGAGACCCGGCCCGGCACCACCACCTCGAGCGAGACCCCTGCGGCACGCGGCGAGTGCGCGAGCGCACGCGCGAGGCCGTGCACGTCCTCGTCCTCGGCGAACGCGCCGACGCGCACCGCGTGACCCTCCGCGCGCTCCGGGCGCACGCCCGAGAGGTCGAGCGAGACGAGCTCATCGAAGCCCTCCACGGAGCCCTCGAGCCGGCGCCAATCGGCATCACGCCCGCACCCGCGCAGCCACGCCCGGGTGCGATCGTCGCTCGGGAACAACGTCGCGAGCGCCCCCGCGACCGGGCCTGCCCGCGCCGCGATGGCGAGCCGATCGGCGACCGGCAACGCGTAGAGCCCGATGCCGTGGAACTCGAGTACCGCTCCGGTGCCCTCGCCGGCGAGACGGCGCTCGACCGCCAGCAGCACGTCGAACCCGGTGATCCCCGGGTCGGGCACGCCATTCAGCTCCACCCCCACGACGCGCGGACGCGGCAGCAGCAGCGGCTCGCCCGCCATGGCGGCGGCACATTCGAGCGCGCATGCCGGCAGCGCCAGCATGCCCAGTGCGCCTGCGGCAGCCGCACCCGGGACCGCGCTCGCCAGCACGCGACCCGGAGCCGCAAAGCGCCGCCGGTGCAGCGCGCCCGCTGGTCCCGCTCCCGGCCGCGCGAAGTGCGCCCCGGAGGCGCTCGCGAAACTCTGCATGAAGCGCAGGTCCGCAAGCCCGTCGGGGCCGCTCGACTCGCGCTGCGGCGCGACCAGCACCAG
>JAYVCN010000092.1:0-3694 GCA_043749875.1 Candidatus Eiseniibacteriota bacterium
CGGCCAGCAGCACCTGCTCAACCCCGGCAGCCCGGTCGCGCTCATGCGCGACGGCCGGCACCTGTCGAGCGTCGTGCTCTGGGGCCCGCCCGGCACCGGCCAGACCACGCTCGCGCGCCTCGTCGCGCGCACGGCTGGCGTGCCGTTTGTTCAGATCTCGGCGGTGCTGTCCGGCGTGAAGGAAGTGAAGCAGGTCATGGCGCTCGCGGTCGAGCACCGCAAGCGCACCGGGCAGTCGACCATCCTGTTCGTGGACGAGATCCACCGCTTCAACAAGGCGCAGCAGGACGCGTTCCTGTCGCATGTCGAACGCGGCGACATCGTGTTCATCGGCGCCACCACGGAAAACCCCAGCTTCGAGGTCAACTCGGCGCTGCTGTCGCGCGCGCGCGTGCTGGTGCTTCGCGAGCTGCAGGCGCCGGCGATCCGCGCCCTCGTGGGCCGCGCGCTGTCCGACGAGCGTGGGCTCGCGGGTCGCATCGCGGCGAGCGACGAGGCGCTCGACCTGCTTGCCGCGGCCGCCGACGGCGATGCGCGCCGCGCGCTCACAACGCTCGAGATCGCCGCCGCTACGGCCGAGGCGCACGGGCGGCCGATCACCGCCGATGACGTGCGCGCGGCGCTGTCGCGTCGCCACCTGCGCTATGACCGCGCCGGCGAGGAGCACTTCAACCTGATTTCCGCCTTGCACAAGAGCCTGCGCGATTCCGACCCGGACGCGAGTCTGTACTGGTTCGGGCGCATGATCGCCGCGGGCGAGGATCGCCTTTATGTCGCGCGCCGCCTGGTGCGTTTTGCGAGCGAGGATGTCGGGATGGCGGATCCGGCGGCGCTGCAGCTCGCGGTCGCGGCCTTCAATGCCTACCACCAGCTCGGCTCGCCGGAGGGCGAGCTGGCATTGGCGCAGGTGGTGCTGCACCTGGCGCTCGCACCCAAATCCAACGCGGTCTATTCCGCCTACGGGGAGGTGATGGCGGAGATCGAGACCAGCGGCTCGCTGCCGCCGCCCAAGGTGATCCTCAATGCGCCCACAGGGCTGATGAAGGAGCTGGGCTACGGCGCGGGCTACGCCTACGCACATGACGACCCCGCGGGCGCGAAGGTTCAGCAACACCTGCCCGACGATCTGGTGGGGAAGAAATGGTGGCGGGGGGGGGCAGGCAGCCCCGGGTGAGGCGTGCGCGGCCGCGGCGTGGCCAGTTGCGATTCTGCCTTCACGGACCGCTCCAAATGCTTGCAGGACAGCCAGAAGCAGCGCGCGCCTTGCCATTGTGGATCGCCGAGGTGCCGCCTAGGTTCAGTGGCAGGAAACACTTGCGGCGACCCAGCCGTGCAAATTGCAATCGCTTCGCGGCACTTCCGGTGCTACTTTCGAGGGGACGAACTCTGCTGCCAACCCCGACTGGTACTCACCGTCCAGCATGAGGAGATTCCCCCAATGAAGCGTGCGGCTACCACGATGATCGTGCTGATGGTTGCGCTGGTGGCGTCCGTGGCTTTCACAACCGTGGCCGATGCGGCGCTGCGTTCGCCGCAGGTGCCCGTGCTCGGCGGCACGCTGCAGGCGTATCTCAACAGCGTCGGCGAAAGCATTCTTGTGAACTCGGCACAGAACAGCACGCAGCTGTGGACGCCGACGATCTCGACGACCACGCACTACACGCTGATGCTCGAGAGTTCGCCGAATGCAACCCTGAACAACTTCGGGATCTATAACGGCTCCGACGCGGCTCCGTTACTCAGACTGTTGCTGGCGGGTGCAGCGACCCCGCAGGCATTCGTCACCGCCACGTTCAAGCCCGGCAACGTGCTGGTCGTGAATCGCTTCGACGCGCTCGGGAACTTCATCGGCGGCCAGACGTTCACCGGCGTGGATCCGACCGGGTTCGGCTTCTACCTGCAGGGCCCGAACGGCACGTTCTACACGCAGGACGCACGCAACCCGGGTGGCAGGGCGCAGGCCGTCACGTACCAGGGCACGGGGGCCAACGCCGGTACCTGGTGGCTGTGCTTCGAGGAGAACTCGGTCGCCGCGGGTTCGGACCAGGACTACGACGACTGCGTGATCCAGATGGAGTCGGTGAACACGACGCCGGTGAGCACCACGACGTGGGGCCGGCTCAAGGCGCGCTTCCAGTAGTCGCGCACGCCGCGCCAAGGGCGCGGACAGCGGACCACGCGTAAGAAGGGCGGCGCTCTCCCGAGCACCGCCCTTCGTGCATCCAGGCCCCGCGGTCGCGCGGCTCAACGCGCAGCAGCCATCAGCTCCTTCGCGGGTGTGTTCCCGAGGCACGTCGTCCACCAGCCGGTGCGGATGGTCGCCACGAACTCGGGCGGCAAGCCGTCCTGCTCCATCTCGCCTGCGAGCGCTTCGTGGTCGTAGCGCACCTCGCGAAAGCTCACCGCCACACGCTCCGGCTCGAACGCCAGCTCGGCGTACCACGTGTGCGTGTTGCCGTCGTGCGCCGGCCGGCCGATGGCGCCGCAGTTCACCAGCTGCTGCCCGCCGGGCAGCGTGCGCGTCCAGTGGAGCCCGGTATGCGAGCACACGATGAGGTCCGCGGCGTAGGCGTCGCACAGCCACGCCAGGAACGCATCCGAGCAGGTGCTGTCCCACAGGAACTCGTTCTGTCGCCGGGGCGAGCCGTGGCATAGCAGCACCCGGCGGCGGCCGATCGTGAGCCGCGCCTCGCCGGGGAGCGCGCGCAGCCAGGCGCGCGAGGTCTCGCCCACGCGTGCGGCGGTGTAGTCGTAAGCCAGTTGCGCGAACAGCTCGTCGCGCGCATCGGCATAGCCGCACGCGCAATCCGCGAGCCCGTGCCCGACCGAATGGTCGTAATTGCCCTGCACCGTGCGCACGCCGCTCGCGCGCAGCAGCGCCAGCGACTTCTCGGGCGCTGGCCCGAATCCGCCCAGGTCGCCGAGGCACCACACGTGCTCCGCGCCCCGCTCGGCGATGTCGGCGAGCGTCGCGCGCAGCGCGAGATGGTTCGCGTACACGCCGCCGAACACCGCCAGCCGCGGGCGACTCGTCAGCGCGCTCATCCGTTCGCGCACGACATTCCCGTCACCCAGCACGTCACGCAAGCGCCGTGGGTGAGTGCGAACGGTCGGGCGCTGCCCGCCAGCGTGTCCGCCATGCGCCCGCCCGGCTCGTCTACCAGCAGCGGGCACACGTACACGCCGCGGCTCGTCACCGCGCGGCATGAGCCGCACTGCAGCCGGTGCGGATCGAACGCCTCGGGTGGCAGCGTGGCGAGCGTCGCCTGCGCAGCATAGCCCCCCGAGCGCTCCGCCTCGCGCCCGAGCTTGAACATGGGCAGCAGCTTCAAGCGCGGCGTGCGCACGCCCTCGGCGCGCAGCATCGCTGCACAGCGCTCGGTGAACGCGCGCGCGTCCTGTGCTGCGGGGCCGGATGCAGGGCCGGACGCAGGGCTCGCAAGCTGCGTCACGGTGACGATCGGCAACAGCCCCGCGCCCGAGAGCATGCGCAAGCCCGCCATGGTGCGCAGCCACGCGCCGGCGCCGCGGAACGCGTCGTGCGTGGCGGCGTCGGTGCCGTCGAGCGACACGCGCAGTTCGAGCGCGAAGCGCGCCCGGCGCGAGAGCGCGGCCAGCCACGTGACGCGCCGCTCGGTCAACAGCGTGCCGTTCGTGAGCACGGTGACCGGGGCGTGCGCGAGCGTGTCTTCTA
>JAYVCN010000093.1:0-2674 GCA_043749875.1 Candidatus Eiseniibacteriota bacterium
GCCGGTCGAGGCCGGCGGAGCAAGCCGCAGCCGGTATAGCCCGGGCACCAGCACGAGTCGGTAGCTGCCGTCGAACACCGAGCCGGGTTTTGGAGTTGCCGCGATCGCGCCGGTCCGCTCGTCGAGCACGCTCCACTTGGCATTGCTCACGGGCCGGCCGTTCTTGTCGCTCACCACCCCGGTCACCGCCGCCCCGAACGGCAGCGTGTAGTCCTGGAGCCGCGATGCCGTGATCGCCACGTCCGGGACGCGGACTGCGGCATAGGGGCCGCTGAGCGGCGGCTCCACGGTGATGCGATAGGTCCCCGGCATGATGCCGAGGCGGTAGAAGCCGTTCGCGTCGGTGAGGTGCTTGCTCGCCGGCTGGCGGCCGCCGTTCGGGATATCGAACTTGAGCTCGACGCCGGGCACCGGCGCGCCGTTCGTGTCGCGGATGGTGCCCGCCATGTGCACAGCGGGCACCAACGGGATCTGCAGGATGTCCGTCGTCGGCAGCACCCAGCCGAACACTCGTGCCGGCGCCAGCAGCGTGTCTGCCGGCTGCGCGGTCACGGAGTAGCTGCCGCCCTCGATGTACGTGAGGAACGTGCCGAAGGGTGAAGTGACGTTGCCCTGCACCGGCTGGCGCGTGCCGTCATCGGTGCGATCGTAATCAATGTTGCATGGGTAGACGCCGTTGGTGCTCGCATCGGAGTTGGTCGAATCCGTGACGCGGCCGCGCGCCTGCGCTCCGGCCGGCAGCGTCCAATCCATGTTGACGGTGCCGCTTGCCACCACGTCGCGAGCGATGCGGGGCGCCAGGCCCGTGCCGACCACGGGCCGGCACAGCAGCTCGTAGCGGCCCGGACTCAAGAGCAGCCGGTACTTGCCCGTGCGGTCCGTCTTGTCGGAGGCGGCCAGCTTCGTGCCCGTCTCGGCGTCGTAGACGTTGAAGTCGGCGTTGAACACCGGATTGCCCTGCTCGTCGCGAACGTAGCCGCGGATCTCGTCGGCGCGCGCCGTTCCGCATGGCACGGCAAGCAACACCGCGGCCAGCCACAGTGCCGGCACGACTGCAACCGCGCGCGCGTACACGTTCACTTGCCGCCGCCTGTCCACTCGAAGCCGAGCGTCAGCGTGTGCGCGTTGAACGCGCGGTCGCCACGCGACGAGGTCTGGTTCGCCAGCGTGGCTCCCAGGGATGCCGTGAGTCCCGGCCTGAGGGTGCGCGTGACGCGCGTGCGCAGCTCGACCCATTGGTCGCGGCGCCGGAAGTTGGCTTCGCCGAGGATCGTGTCGGGATAACCACGCACGCCGGAACGAGTGCTCAGGTCGGTGCGCCAGGTGGTTCCGCTCCACACCACGCCCGCCCCGACCCAGCGCGTGGTCTTGTCCCACTTCGCCGCGCGCGCGTCATCGCGCGCGTACGTGGCGTCTGCCCGCAGATCGGTGCCATGGTTCGGCGAGAACGTGACCGACGTCAGGAGTTCGCGGCCGTCGCTGTCGCGGTCGGAAAACGGCGCCACGAACACTTCGTGGTCGAACACACCCTCGACGCGCAGCCGGGTGCGGGTGCCGAGGTTGTGGCGCAGGTCCGCGGTGAACTTCCGACCGGTGAACGCGCCGCCCTCCTCCGGGTCGGTGGGGAACTTGTTGCGCTTGGGGGTCCACTCGCCGTCGAGCGTGACCGTGCTCCGGTTGCGCCGCAGCAGCGTCCCGAGCCCGATCCAGCCGTAGTTGGCAGCCGTGAACTCGCGCTGCACGTTGCCGCCCACGCTTGCGGACACGCCGAGCTTCACCGCCTTCGACAGGCGCACGGCGCTCGCCACTTCGCCCATGGGCTCGAGCCCGTGATCGGGTCCCGAGTTGATGGATCCCGGGAACGCGTCCGAGGTCCCGAACGCGTTCATGCGCAGCGTGTAGCCGAGCGGATCCCAGCCCTTCGCGCACGCGGGTACCGCTACGCACAGCGCGAACAACACGAGCCAGCCGGAATGCTTCACCATTGCGCAAGCCCGTCCTGCCACGCCCGCCAGCGCGGCGTGTCGCGGGCGAATGCGCGCGAGCCATCGCGCCAGCCATGGATGGCCCGCACGCGCGCCAGCGCAGCGCGCGCGTGGGCCACAACGTGCGCGGCGTCCCACACGCCACCAGCCCGCGCGTAACCACGCCGCAGCGCGGCCCATGCCGCCGGCGCGACATCGAACGCCTCCCACGCCAGGTGGGCGAGGAAGTTCCCGAGGTCCTCCTCGCTCTCCCCCACGCGCGCACGTTCCCAGTCGAGCACGACGAGCTGCGGCCCGACCAGCACTTGCAACGGATGCAGGTCACCGTGGATCCACGCCGGCGAGGCCGTCGGCGCCGCGCGGCCCAGCACCCCCGCCGCAGCGAGATCGCGGTCGAGTTCATCGGCCAGCGCCGGATCGGCCATGCGCACGAGTGCGATCTGTTTGCGTCCCGCCTGGATCGCTGCGTCTAGCCCGGCGCTGGTTGCGCGCTCACTCCCGTGCGTGGCGTGTGCGCGGGCGAGCGTCTCGCCCAGTAGCTCCCACGTCAGAGCGTCCGTGCGCGCGGGATCGAGGGTTCGCCCCGACACAGCCTCCGCCCACCAGCCCGACCCATCGTCCGCGAGTGCCAGCGGGCGCGACGCTACGAGTCCCGCAAGTGACAGATGCTCGTAGGCATTCTGCACGCG
>JAYVCN010000094.1:0-4184 GCA_043749875.1 Candidatus Eiseniibacteriota bacterium
CGCACGGGCGTGCTGGCGACGCCATACTCCTATGTGGGCGCCCTGCGCGCCGGGGAGCGGCCACCGTACCCGCTGCTCGCCGGGCACCCGTTGTTGCCACTGCTCGAGGCCCCGGTGTTCCGCGTTTTTGGCGCGCACCCCTGGGGCTCGCTCGTGCCGGTGGCGGCGGCCTACCTGGTGAGCGTGGCGCTCACGTTCCTGCTGGCGGTCGAGTGTGGCGGCTCGTGGCCGGTGGCCGCGCTTGCGAGCGTGGCGATCGCGGCGTCGCCGGCGGTGCTCGGCAATGCCACCGACGGCCTGAGCGAGCTGCCGTTCGCCGCGGCGTGGACCGGCGCGCTGCTGGTGCTGGCGCGCTTCCGGCGCGCGCCGCGCGCATTCCTGCTCGGCGCGCTGCTCGGGCTCGCCCACCTGGCGCGACCGGTCGTGGTGCCGACGCTGCCGGCGTGGTTCGTGGCCGTGGCCTCGGCGGCAGGACCGGGGAGCTCGCTCCGGGTGCGCCGCGTCGCGGAGCTGCTGGCGGGGTTCGCACCGTTCGCCCTGTCCATCCTGCTCTATAAGTGGCGCGCGACCGGGAGCCCGTTCACGGATGTCGGCGGCGTGATGTTGCTCGTGGGACTTTCGCCGCGGTTCCAGCCGCAGGACGTCGCTCGCCTGCTGCACCCGCCCGACGCTGTGATGTGGATCCGCACGCATCCTGAGGCGTTTGCGCACAAGCTCGCCGGCTCGCTGCCGTTCATGGCGGCCCAGATGGTTCACCTGGGCGGCTGGATCATCGGCCTCGCATTCGTGGTGTGGATCGTGCGGCCGCGCCGCGACGGCGCCGGGCCGCTGCGGCTCGTCAGCGGCTGGGCGCTCGGTGCGCTGGCCGGGCTTGCCGCGCTCACGCTGCCGCGTGGGCAATACGTGTTCCCGATGCTGCCCGCCGCCGTGGCACTCGGCGCCGGCGAACTGGAGCGACTCGGCCGCGCCGCTCGCCTACCGCGCGGGTTGCCGCTGGCGATCGTGGCCGGGGTGCTGTCCTGGAGCTCGCTCCGCCCACTCGCCGCGGAGTGGGCGTCCATCCGCCGCACGACGCGACCCGCGGCCGCGTTCGATGAGACCGACCTGGTCCGCTTCGGCCACGCCGTGGCCGCGCGCGTCCCGGCGGGCACGCTGGTGGCGAGCGACATGGCGCCGTGGGTGAGTTGGTACGCCGAACGCCCGAGCGTCAACGTGCCGCTGAGCACGGACGACCTGGCGGAACTGCGCGCCCAGCACGGGCTGGGCGCGGTCGTGCTCACGAACGAGTGGTTGGTGACGCTACCGGGGAACGAAGGGTGGCGCGATGCATTCGAGGGTCGCGTCGTCCCACCCGGCTGGAGCCTGGGCGACACACTTGCGTTCGGCCGGCTGCGCGCGCGTTTGCTGTTCCCGCGCTAGTGGGCTGCCAGCCCGGAGGATTCAACCGAACCTTCCCCGGCTGAGCCTTCGGCCTCGGACGCCGACGGTGCGGTCCCCCAGCCCGGGCTTGTCACCGCGGCTGGAGCTGGTGCTCCGCCCTGCGGCTATCGAGCAGCGTGGGATAGGCGCGCTCGACGACCTCCCACGGCGTGAGAACCTCTGCTCCGCTCTCGGCGACCTGTTCAAGAAAGTGCCGGTACACGTCGAGCAGCCACGGAATCCGCAGGACGTTGTCCGGATGCACATTCATCACTGCGACCCCGCCCTCGCTCCAGATGATGTCCAGCGCCTGTTGCCAGGCGGCCAACGTCCGGCCTGGACCAGCGCCTCCCACGAACACCAGATAGTAGTCCTGCGGCATCGTCAGCGGGACATGGACCAGGCCGCCCGAACCGAGGAACGGGTGGAGCGTGCCACAGCCGCTGACGGCGCCATGCGGTCCACCGCGCTCGCTATGCGATGGGGTGAGGTCGTAGCGGAAGTGCCGGGCGACGTGGCGATACAGGCGGTCGCTGCGCACGAGCTGACCGGCGCGGAACCCGCGGATCTGCTCACGCAGGCCCGGAAACCGGGTGAGGATGTGACTGAGGCGGTGGTCGAGTTCCGCAGCTGGGAGATACGGCAAGCGCCCGTCGTGGAGGTAGCCGTGCGAGAAGACCTCGCACCCTTCTGCCACGAGTGAGTCGAGCAGGCTGGCTTCCACGTGATATCGATGCGACAAAATGCCGAACGCCGAGCGGTAACCGAATTCGCGCTCGACGCGTCGCAGGCGCTCGATGCCGGGGATGCCAAACCCCTCGTCCAGATCGTGGGTGAGGACAAGGCGTTGGTCTGCGAGCGGTTGCGCCGGGATCCCCGCCAGGCGAGCAGCAGCGGTCCAGATGCAGCGCCGCATGCGGTCCAGGGTCACGTCCACGGGCCAGGCGGGGAACCCGCGCGCATCGAGCCCGCGTGCCGACAACCGCCGGGAGAGCCGCAACAGGTGCGCGCGCATGCTGAACGGAATGACGGTGTAAGGAAGCGGCAGCCGCGAGAATAGCGGCTGAGCGTGCGAGAAGTAGGATTCGCCGAGGAGTGTGCGCTCCCATTTGAAGAATGGGAATAGCACTTCCACGGTACCGTCTCGCACCCCGACCAACGGGGTGCGAGAGCGACCGACCTGCACTTCCGCAAGCACTTCGTCGAAGCCTTCGGGCGCGACCAGACGCGGCGAATGTCCAAAGAACGCGACGGGCCTGAGCGCGGCTTCGCCCGCGAAGCGAATCTCACCCGACTCGACCCCACCCGGTCCGCGCAGGCAGCGTATGTACCCCAGCACGCGCTCCCGATCGACAGCGCGCGGGGTCAGTTGGTCGTACGCGCTGCTCGTCAGCTCGGCGCTGTTCACTCTGGCTGCTCCAACGTCGTGGCGTCGAGCTGCTTGACGATCCGGCAGCCGCCCCCAACGACGACGGAATACGGCGGGATGTCCTTGTGGACCACGGCTCCGGTCGCGATCACCGAGTGATGACCGATGCGCACTCCGGGAACGATGATCACTCCAGGCATGATCCACACGTCGTGCTCGACCACCGTGTGCTTCACCATGGTCGGGTACAGCTTCCTCAGCGAGGTCGCGGTGGGAATCGTCTGATGGGCCGTGATGATGGTCCGGGCACCGATCGCCGCACGATCCCCGATCTCAATGGCCTCGGGATCGAGCTTGTCGAACAGCACATCCTCGCCGATGAAGACCCCCTTGCCGATCCGGACACCGAACAGTCGCCACAAATCCGAGCGCAGGCCGTCGAAGGGACAGAGATTCGCGATGCGCTGGATGACTGCGCGCAAGATGACCTTCAACATGCTGCCTCCGGGCGAGGACGGGTTGCGGGATGAGTCGGCCACACTGCCGAGCTGCCCGCTGGCCAGCCGGCGATCCGATCCTCACCGAGAAATGCGGACCCCCGGTCGGGAGCCCGCAGGCGAGTTCGGCGTCCGCTGAGCGACATGACCCCAGCGTGCCGCTGACGTACAGGAATTCTCTGGCGTGAGCCGATAAGCGTAGGCCCTCCGCACTTGCCATCCAAGCGCATTCTCCCGACCACCAACGCACTGGAGCGCATGCTCAGGCGCTCCACGCTGCGAGTGGCGGGCGCCCCGCCTACCCCGTCGCCGCGGCCGGCTCCGCTGGCTCGACCGGCCAGTCCGCTGCCGACAGCGGCTCGCCCTCGATCGGACCGCGCACCGCGAGCGAGAAGCGCTCGGGCCGCAGCAGCGTCTGCAGCGATTCCACGACCTGATCGCGCGTTACGCCCAGCACCCGCTCGAGCTGTCGCTCGGTGGGCGTATGCCGCCCGAGTTGCAGTTCCTGGCGCGACACGTGGTACATGCGACTCGACAGGCTCTCCTCCGCCATCACGATCGAGCCCTTCAACTGCATCTTCGCTGCTTCGACTTCGTCTGCCGTGGGTCCGTCCGCGAGCAGCTGGTCGAGTTCCTCGCGCAGCAGGCCGAGGGCTTGGCGCGTCTTGTCCGGGGAGACGCCGAGGTCGATGCCCACCGCTCCCCCGTCGCGCAGGAAATCGAGCGACGAGGAGATGAAGTAGGCGAGCCCGGCGTCCTCACGGATGCGCTGGAACAGTCGCGAGCTCATGCCGCCGCCGAGCAGGGTCTCGGCCACGCGCAGCGCATAGCGGGCGGGGTCCGGCGACGCCAGGCCGCGCGCGCCGAGCGACAGGTAGATCTGCTGCAGGTCGCAATCG